>NZ_JAHLQB010000094.1 GCF_018918205.1 Lachnoclostridium sp. MSJ-17
TGAATCTTGTATACAATCTGGACGTAGCGGAATAAGGAGGGGCCTATGAACTTCGCGGCGGTCTATCATCGAATCACACCCGATATGTGCTATTCTCCCGACGGAAACGAGGTCGTCATAAATATCCGCACCGACAGGGACGTCGACGCGGTGTACCTCGTTTACGAGGATCCGTTTATCCACGAGCTCAACCGGAAACGCGAGTGGTACGGCAGACGCGAACGCATGAAATTATCGCGCGAGCTGAGGTATCATGTGATCTACACTCACACCGTCCGTCCCGAGTACAAGCGGCTGATGTATTACTTCGAGCTTGAAGCGGACGGCAAGACCTACTGTCTTTATGAAAACAAGCTCTGCGAAAAAAGCGCGGATAATGACACCTGCAAGCAGTATTACAAGTACGCGTGGCTCAATCCGTCCGATATAATTTCGCCGCCCGGCTGGGTAGGCGATACCGTGTGGTACCAGATAATGCCCGACCGCTTCTGCCGCCACAAGGACGCCCCGGCTGACAAGAAGTTCCGCGTCTGGGGAGATATGTCGAACCCCGAGTGGCACGACTGCTACGGCGGAACTCTGAAGGGAATCACCGAAAGGCTCGATTATCTCAAAGACCTCGGCATCAGCGGGATATACATGACCCCGATTTTTCAGTCCAACACGAACCACAAATACAATATTTTTGATTACACTAAAATCGACGGCGACTTCGGCACCGAGGATGATCTGCGCGAGCTCGTCAGTGAAGCGCACAAGCGAGGTATACGCGTGATGCTCGACGCCGTGTTCAACCACTGCGGACACGAATTTCCGCCGCTGCTCGACGTGTGCGAAAAGGGCAGAGATTCAAAGTATTTCGACTGGTTTTTTATCAACACCGACGACTTCATGAAGGACGACTTCACCACCGCCGACGGCAGGTACTACACCTTCTCGTTCTGGGCGCCGATGCCCAAGCTCAACACCAACAACCCCGAGGTCGTCAGGTATTTTTCCGACCTCTGCTGTTACTGGGCAAGAGAATGGGATATCGACGGAATCCGCTTTGATGTCGGCGACGAGATATCGCACTCCTTTGTCCGCAAGCTCCGTGAGAAGGTCAAGGCGGTCAAGCCGGATATCTACCTCCTCGGCGAGATCTGGATGGATTCGCTCAACTGGCTGTACGGCGACGAGTACGACGCGGTGATGAATTACCCGTTTACGGGCTGTGTCAACGACTACTGGAAGAACGAGCGTCTGACCGCGCAGGATTTCGTATGGTCGATGAATGCCTGCCATTCGCTCTATCCCGAGCAGGTCAACCGCGCCATGCTGAATTTCCTCGACACCCACGATACGGCGAGAACCGCCGAGAGCAGCAAAAACCTCGGCGTTATGCTTCAGAAGCTCGTCATACTGACGACCATGACCGGCGCGCCCTGTCTGTACTACGGCACTGAGATCGCCATGAAGGGTGTGCGCGAACCGTTCAACCGCGCGCCTGTGCCGTGGAATGAGATCGAACGCGGCGACCACGACGGGTTTATCGGCAAAATCCGCGAGCTGCTCAGGATCCGCCGTGAAAATCCCGCGCTGCGTGATAACGATATCGAGTATCACCTTGACGGCGAAAATCCGAGGCTGCTTTCCTACACAAAGGGCGGCAGCATAGACGTAATTGTCAACGCGGGCAAAAACGCGGTTGACATTGACCTCGGCGGAGAGATTCTGTTCTCAAATCTCCTCGAGGGCAGAACGCTCAAAAGCGACGGAGCCGTGATCGTTAAAAAGGCGTAAAAATAGATAAAAACCTCTGTCAATGACAGGGGTTTTTCGTTTTGACATTTTCCGCTTGCGGGTGTACCATATTATTAGATTAAATGAGAAAAGAGACGATATTTGTGGACGTGTTAGACATCTTCAGGGATTTGGCGATAATCATGCTCTTCGCCAAGGTGTTCGGACTTGCCGCGCGCAAGCTCAGGGCTCCTCAGGTCGCCGGCGAAATCGTCGCGGGACTGCTGATAGGTCCCAGCGTGCTCGGCTTTGTCCAGCAGAATGACTTCATCAACATCTGCGCCCAGATAGGCGTGGTGATACTTATGTTCTCGGCGGGTTTGGGCACAAACCTCCGCGATCTGCTCAGAACGGGACCTAAGGCTTTGGCGATAGCCTGTGCAGGCGTGGCTGTGCCGCTTGCGGGCGGAACGCTGCTATATCAGTGCTTCTACGGCTTCGCTCCGTGGGGCAGCGAGAAATTTCTGACCGCGGTGTTCATCGGCGTTATCATGACTGCGACGAGCGTCAGCATAACCGTCGAGACCCTAAAGGAGCTCGGAAAGCTCAAAACCGAGCTTGGCACAACGATCCTCAACGCCGCGATCATCGATGACGTTATCGGAATTCTCGTGCTGACCTTCGTTATCGGCTTCAAGAACCCGGAATCAAATCCGTGGCGCGTCGGCTTCAACACGATCGCCTTCTTCGCTGTGGCAATAGTCGTCGGCTTTGTGATCTACAAGGTGTTCCAGTTTGTCGACAAGCGGTATCCGCGGACCCACCGCATTCCGATCCTCGCTCTGGTGCTCTGTTTCAGCTTTTCCTACCTCGCCGAGCGCGTATTCGGTATCGCCGACATCACCGGCGCCTATGTCGCGGGAATCATTCTGTGCAGCCTGCGCGATTCGGACTACATCGAGGAAAAGCTCGACATCAACTCCTACATGATCTTCGGTCCCATATTTTTTGCGAGTATCGGTCTTAAAACCGACGTCAGCGGCATAACCTGGGACATCGTGATATTCTCCGCCGCGTTTGTGCTCGTCGCTCTGTCGACGAAGATCGTCGGCTGCGGCGCGATGTCAAGGCTCTGCGGATTCAAAGGCAAGGATACGCTCAAGATAGGCGTCGGCATGATGACCCGCGGAGAGGTCGCGCTGATTGTCGCGCAGAGAGGACTGAGCGAGGGCATGATAAGCTCGGTTTACTTTACCTCGGTAATTTTGCTGATCATCGTATCGAGCATAGCGACCCCGATAATATTAAAGCTGCTCTTTGGCAGAGAGAAAAAAAGCGCTTCCGATTGACGGAGGCGCTTTTGCTGTGTCTGTCAGATGTATTCAAGATTTTCCGTATCAAGCAGAGCCGTCCGCATCGCGGGCTTGCACAGCTCGATTTTTTTGCCCTTTTTGATGAACAGCGGAACCTCGTTGAGCGCGATATCAACGTAATGAACGCCCTTTGCAAGCTCCTGATTTGTCACTTTTTCGCCGCTGAGCTTGACGAAGGTCATATCCTCGGGAAGGTATACGTATCTGCCGCTGACGTTCTGCTCGTAAACGGGAGCTATCATGCACTCATCGCCGAGCATGAGCTGAGTCTCGCACTCGCGGGCGATCTTGTCGCCGGGGTAGTCGAACGAGAGCGGGCGGAAAATCATTCCGTTTTCCTCGCTCGCCTTGCGGAAGGTGCGGTAGAGGTAGGGGATAAGGCGGTATCTCGCCTGAATGATGTCGCGGAAGTCGCCGCTGTTTTCAAAGCGGTAGCACTCCTGATCTCTCGTGCCGAGGGCGGAGTGGTTGCGCATCAGCGGCGTGAACGCGCCTAGAGCGAGGAAGCGGAGCACCAGATCGCGTGTCGCGTTCTCGTTGAAGCCGCCCAAGTCCGCGCCGCAGTAGAGGAAGCCGCACATATTCGCCGAAGGCAGCATTTTCAGACAGAGCAGGATATGAGACCACCATGAGTGGTTGTCGCCGAACCAGATTCCGCTCGTGCGGTGAGCGCCTATGTATGACGCGCGCGAGAACATCAGGATCTTTTCTTTGCCGAACGCCTTTTCAAAGTATTCTCCGGCAGCCTTAGTCATGCTCGCGCCGTAGATGTTGTGAACCCTCTGGTGGTTGACAAGCTTGCCGTCTATCTCGTGGTAAATGCTCGCGTAGTCGTCCTGTGAGTTCGACAGCCCCATGAAAACGTCCTTGAGGTGGAAGAATTTACCGAGGTCGAGGTTCTCGCCCTTGAGAGCCGCCGCTTCGTCCAAAGCTTTTTGCAGACCCTGTTCGGAGTAGAAGATAGCCGGCTCGTTCATGTCGTTCCAGAAGCCGTCGATGCCCATGTCGGTGAGTATCTTGTACTTTGAGCCGAACCATTCGCGCACGTCCATCCTCAGAAAATCGGGGAAGCCGACGATGCCCGGCCATACTCCGCCCTTGAAGTCGCTGCCGTCGGCGGTCTTGCAGAAGTAGCCGTTAGCCCTGCCTTCCTCGTAGACGTCATATCCGTCCTCTTTCTTGACGCCCGCGTCGATGATCGGGATAAGATGAATATTTCGCGCCTTCTTGTCGGCGACAAAGCTTTCAAAATCAGGGAACGCGTCTTTGTTTATCGTGAAGTCCTTGTAGCGCTCCATGTAGTCGATGTCGAGATATACGCAGTCGAGCGGTATCTGAGCCTTGTCGTAGCCGTCGATGACATTTTCGACTGCCTCGGCGTTGTGGTAGCTCCAGCGGCACTGTTGATATCCGAAAGCCCAGAACGGCGGAATGTAGCTCTGACCGATGATTCCGCGGAACTCGCGCACGATTTCGGCGGGCTTGTCCTGCTCAATGATGTAGATGTCAAAATCCGTGCCGTCAACGGTGATTTCGGCGGCGTCTGATTTTGTGTAGCCGATGTCCCAGCGGATCCTCGCAGGAAAGTCGATGAAAATTCCGTAACCCCGGAAAATCAGGAAGTTATGCGCGGCGTACAGCGACTGCTTTGTCTCTGTGTGGAAGGGATCGTCGCTGCAGTAGCTCTGATATATCCAGCCGCGCTTGTTGATGCCGCGCGGAGCCTCGCCGAGACCGTAGATGATATCGTTGTCAGCCATATTGAACCGGAAAACAAACTGACCGTTTTCAGTCCTGTGCTCAAAGGGAAAATCCTCAAAACCGGACGGTGCGATTTCCTTAACGACCGCCTCGGTGTTTACAGGCTCGCCCATAGTAAATTTCTTGACCATATGAATCTCAACTCCTTATCGTGGATTATGGCATCATTGTACTATGAAAACGCGGAAAATGCAACAGGCTTCACTTATTTTTCAGGAATCACAGGGGTCAAAAAACGCCGCAAAAAAATCTTTGGGACTGTTGAATTTGTGGTGATAATGTGGTAAAATAAAAAAGTATATAAGCATTGAATTTAAATTCCTGAAAGGGGTTATTGATATGTGTGGTATCTGCGGCTTTACAGGCAAGCTTGAAAACCGTGAGGACGTATTGAAAAAAATGACGACGGTGATCACACACCGCGGACCCGATTCCGAGGGCTTTTATATCGACGATTCGGTAAATATGGGCTTTCGCAGGCTGTCGATCATCGACCTCGACGCCGGTCATCAGCCGATCTACAACGAGGACAAGACCCTTGTTCTCACCTTCAACGGCGAGATATACAACTACAAGGATCTCAGGGCGACTCTGATAAAGAAGGGTCACAAGTTCTATACCGAGTCCGACAGCGAGGTGCTTGTCCACGGCTTTGAGGAATGGCACGAGGATCTGCTTCTCAAGCTGCGCGGAATGTTCGGCTTCGCGATTTATAACACCGTTGACAAGTCGCTCTTTTTAGCACGCGACTTCTTCGGAATCAAGCCCATGCACTACGCCCAGGTTGAGGGCGAGTTCGTCTACGGCAGCGAGATCAAGAGCATTCTCGAGTACCCCAAGTACGTAAAGCGCTTCAACAAGAGAGCTCTCGACACCTACCTCTCGTTCCAGTACGCGGTGCCGCCTCAGACCTTCTTTGAGGATATTTTCTGTCTCATGCCCGGTCACTACCTCTGGTACAAGGACGGCGAGGTTGAAACCACACGCTACTTTGAGCCGAGGTTCAGACCCGACGAGAGCATCACCGAGGAACAGGCTGTCGATATGATCGACAAGGTATTCGAAAACTCTGTCAACGCCCACAAAATCGCCGACGTTGAGGTTGGCTGCTTCCTCTCCTCGGGCGTGGACTCAAGCTATGTATCAACCTACTTCGCCGACCAGAAAACCTTCACAGTTGGCTTTGATTTCGGCGAGAAATATAACGAGATAAGCTGGGCTCAGGAGCTCAGCCGCAAAATCGGCGTGGAGCATCATACCCACCTGATATCATCCGACGAGTTCTGGGACGCGGTTCCCACCGTTCAGTACCACATGGATCAGCCGCTCGCCGACCCGTCGTGTATCGCGCTGTACTTCGTTTCGCGCCTTGCGAGCGAATACGTCAAGGTCGTGCTCTCCGGCGAGGGCGCCGACGAGCTCTTCGGCGGCTACACCTGCTACAACGACCCGCGCGTTTTCAGAATGTACCAGAAAATCGTTCCGCATTTCCTGCGCCGCGCGATCCGCGCAATCTGCCGCAAGCTGCCCGACATAAAGGGACGCGACTACCTTATCCGCGCCTGCGACCCGCTCGAGGACAGATATATCGGCAACGCGTTCATGTATGATCTGCGCGAGAAGAAGGAGATATTAAAAGACCCGTCGATCGCGACGGCTCCCCAGACCCACGCGAAAAAATATTACTACCGCTGCCGCAAGCAGGACGACGTCACAAAGATGCAGTACCTCGACATGAATATGTGGATGGTCGGCGATATCCTGCTCAAGGCAGACCGCATGAGTATGGCGAATTCCCTCGAGCTGCGCGTTCCCTTCCTCGATAAGGAGGTATTCAAGGTCGCGTCGAGCCTGCCCTCAGAGCTGCGCGTCAACAAGCAGAACACAAAGTACGCGATGCGCAAGGCTGCGGTACGTCATCTGCCCGAGGCGACCGCCGAGAAGGAAAAGCTCGGATTCCCGGTGCCGACGAGAGTATGGCTGCGCGACGAGAAGTACTACAACGTAGTAAAGCGCAAGTTCCAGGGGCAGACCGCTCAGAAGTTCTTCAACACCGACGCGCTTATCCGCTGGCTCGACGAGCATTTCAGCGGCAAGGAGGACAACAGCCGCCGCGTCTGGACGGTTTATGTGTTCCTTGTATGGTACGATATTTATTTTGACGAGAATAACAGCGGCGTCGAGAAGCCTGTCAACCACCTCGACGAGCTCAAGGCTGTAGCCGAGGCAAGACGCGACAAGCAGATCGATATGCCCGGCGAGGTCATAATGGCGGCAGCCGAGGCTATCGACGAGAACTACGACGCGCCCAACTTCGGCATTGACAAGAGCAAGCCGTCAGCGGAGACTGACGACGGCAGCGAGCCTGCTCTGATCGAGAATATTCCCGAGGAGCCTGCTCCTCAGCCCGAGCCCGAGCCGGAGGCTGCAAAAGAGGAGTATGTGAATATCCAGAATCCCGAGGACGACGAGATTTATCAGGAGCCGCGCAAGCCCGAAACTCCTCAGGAGCGCATGCAGATGGCGATCGACAGCATCGAGCGCCGCTCAAAGTATCTCGACGAGCCGAACGTTATTTCCGATGAGGCGATCGACGATATCGTCAGCCAGATCTCGTTCTTTGACGATGACGAGCCCGGCGCCGATTCGGAAGCAGAGGGCGAATAACAGAAAAAACGGAGCGGCGTTATGTCGCTCCGAGATTTTTAACATAGTCCCGCAAAGATGTTCAGCAAATTTTTGACGCGCGGATATTCCGCTTCAAAGTCGCTCAGCGGCAGAGGATTTTTGCCCAGTCCCATCTCAACGGTGAAGCCGCAGCGGTGAAAACGCTCAATGAACCAGTCCTTGAATCCGCCGCCCGTCGCAATCGGTTCGGGCTCTGCAACTTTGTAGCCGCTGACCTCAGCCATTTTTTCGGCGAGGGCAAGGCAGCAAAACGGAGTGCTTTTGCCGAAGTCCCAATATATTTCGCGGCCCTGACTGTGCAGCGCGAGTACGCGTTCAAACCTTACGTTACGGCAAAGCCTGACCAAAGCCCGCGTCTCGGGTTCGCTCTCCGGTCTTTCGCCGCCGTATCGCGAGGGTGAGGGAGAGGAAATGCCCAGCTCGCGCTCGCGCCTTTTGACGTTCTCCCAGTCCGCGTCGAAGTTGTGGTTGATGTCGACGCCGTTTTGGTTCGCCTGCCAGTAGATTTTTCTTGTCAGCGCGATCTCCGTGCCGTCGGGATTGAGACACGGCACGATCGTAAGGCTCAGTGAGCGCGGTTCATCGGCATATTCCCCGGCAAATTTGAGCGCGGCGAGGATTGTCAGGTACTCCGTGCCGTGTACGCCGCCGACAACTAGACCGCGGCAGCGCGATTCTCCGATATCGACCGCAAGGATATCGCGCCCGAGGACGCTTTTACCTATCGAGTACATCTTCAGGCGGCGCTTCGCAGAGATTTCGCGAAGGCACCGCTCCTGTTCAAAATAATACGGATAAAACAAACTATCAGCCCCATGAGGTAAAAAATATGAATACCACTGAAATAACCGCCGCCAGCGAGGAGCTGTTCAGCGGCAAAATCCTTCACATGTTTCACGACGAGGTTATCCTGCCCGACGGCGGAAGAGCCATGCGCGAGATCGTCCGTCATCCGGGCGGAGTGTGCGTCGCCGCGCTCGATGATAAAAACAATCTGTTCTTTGTCAGACAGTTCCGCTATCCCTACAGGGAGGAGGTGCTCGAGCTGCCCGCGGGTAAGCTCGAAAAGGGCATGACTCCGCTCGAGAACGGCAAGCGCGAGCTGCTCGAGGAAACCGGAGCCGAGGGCTACTCCTACATATCTCTCGGACAGGTCTATCCTTCTCCGGGGTACACCGACGAAATCATTCACCTCTACGCCTGCCGCGTATCGAGCGTAGGCGAGAGCAGACCCGACTTCGACGAGTTTTTGAACGTGGAGAAGCTCTCTCTTGACAAGGCAGTCGAAATGGTGCTCAACAATCAGCTCCCCGACGCGAAAACTCAGATCGCCGTGCTTAAAACCAAGCTGCTGCTCGACAGCGGAAAAATCTAAGGTGTAATCATAATATGCAGACACGGACAAACATATGCTCCGGAAAACAGAATACCGCGGCGGCTCTCGGATTTTTTGACGGACTGCACCTCGGACACCGCAAGGTTCTTGCTCTCGCGGCAAAGCAGGAAAAATGCGGGCTTGTTCCGCTCTGTCTGACCTTTGCCGAAAGCCCCAAGGCAGTCATGTCGGACAAGCCCTTTGCCTATCTGATGACAAAGGAGGATAAGCTGCGCTGCCTTGAGGAAATTGGAATCCGCCGGACGGTCATGCTCGATTTCCGCGAGGTGATGGACATGAGCGCCGAGAGCTTTTTCTTTGAGATCCTCGTAAAAAAGCTGCGCGTCAAGGAGCTGTTCTGCGGCTTCAACTACCGCTTCGGCAAGGACGCGGAGGGCGACATCGCCATGCTTCAAAGGCTCTGCGATGAAAACAACGTCGGTATCACTATAGTGCCGCCCGAGACGATGGACGGCGAGGTCATCTGTTCGACGCTGATAAAAAATCTGATTTCCGAAGGAGAAATCGAGCGTGCAAACGATATGCTCGGCTCGCGCTTCGGCTTCAAGGCTGAAATAACCCACGGAATGCGTCTCGGCAGAGAGCTGGGCACGCCGACTCTCAACCAGCAGATGAACCATTCTCTCGTTGAGCCGCGGTTTGGGGTTTACGCTTCCTGTGTGACTCTTGAAAACGGCGGTCAGTACTGCGGCGTTACAAATATCGGTATAAAGCCCACTGTCGGCGGAACGAAGCCGCTGTGGGAGACGTGGATGCCCGAGTACCGCGGAGCGGAGCTCTACGGCGAGCAGGCTGACGTAAGGCTGCTGACCTTTATCCGCCCCGAAAAGAAATTCGAGAGTCTTGATCAGCTCAGGCAGGAAATAATGCGCAATGCAGATCAGGCGCGGGAGGATTACGCGCGAATAAATTCGTTCAAAAATCTGATAAAATAAAAAATAACGGAAAGGCTGATTTTCAACCTTTCCGTTTTTTATCGGATTAATTATTCATAACCTTTTCCGCGACAGCCGCGAGAACGCTTCTGCCGGACATCTTGTATCTGCGGTCATACAGCAGAACGTATTTATGCTCGGTGATAACGTCGTACGACGGTCTGCCCGTGTCAAAGTACAGTCTCCATACATAGCCTGTCGGAAGCGAGGGAAGCTCGATATTTGCGTCCTCCCAGTGGGCGTTGATCGCGAAGTACACGATCTCGTCGAGGTCGGGAGCCGCCTTCGACATGCCCGCGTACATAACGGCGACCATGCGGGAATTCTCGTCGAAATCGGTTTTCCACGGCTGAGGACCGTGAATGCTTTCGGGCGGGAAGGTGCATCTCGCCACATCGCGGTTCTTTGTGATGACGTGGAAGCGTTTTCTGAACGCGATCATATATTTTGCGAATTCAAAGACGTCGCTGAATTCCTCTTTTCTGCTCCAGTCGAGCCAAGAGGTGAGGTTATCCTGACAGTAGGCGTTGTTGTTGCCGAACTGAGTGTTGCAGAATTCGTCGCCCGAGAGGAAAAGCGCGGGTCCGCGGCTGCACATCAGAGTTGCGAAGGCATTTTTTACCATCTTGCGTCTGAGCGCGTTGATATACGCGTCGCTCGTTTCGCCCTCAAAGCCGCAGTTCCAGCTGTTGTTGTCGTTGGCGCCGTCGGAGTTGTCCCAGCCGTTGAGGTAGTTGTGCTTCTCATTGTAGGCGTACATATCGTACAGCGTGAAGCCGTCGTGACAGGTCAGGAAGTTGACCGACGCGCTGTGACCTCTGTAGGACGGGTCGTACAGGTCCTTTGAACCGGTCAGACGGTTCGCGGCAGCCCATGCGAGGTTGCCGTCGCCCTTGAGGAAGCGCCTGAGGTCGTCGCGGTATCTTCCGTTCCACTCGGACCAGCGGTTCCAGCTCGGGAAGGAGCCTACCTGATACAGACCTGCGGCGTCCCACGCCTCGGCGATAAGCTTTGTCTTGCCGAGGATCGGGTCAAACGCGAGGCTTTTGAGCAGCGGCGGCTGATCCATCGGGGTTCCGTCCTCGTTTCGTCCGAGAATGGACGCGAGGTCGAAGCGGAAGCCGTCGATTTTGTATTCGGTCACCCAGTAGCGCAGACAGCTCTTGATAAAGTCGCGCACGATCGGGTGGTTGCAGTTGAGCGCGTTGCCGCAGCCGCTGAAATTGTAGTATTTGCCGTCGGGCGTGAGCATGTAGTAGATGTTGTTATCCAGTCCCTTGAACGAGAAGAACGGTCCGTTCTCGTTGCCCTCGGCGGTGTGGTTGAATACGACGTCGAGGATAACCTCGATGCCGTTCGCCTTGAGGTCGCGGATAAGCTTCTTCAGCTCGGTACCCTCGCGGTGGTGGCGGTGGTCGCTCTCGTAGCTCGTGTTTGGAGCGAAGAAGCATACCGTGTTGTAGCCCCAGTAGTCGTAGAGCTGCTCGCCGTTGAAGTTGCGGTACGAGCCCATCTCGTCGAATTCAAAAATAGGCATAAGCTCGACCGCGTTGACTCCGAGCTCCTTGAGGTACGGAATCTTTTCGCGGATACCCTCAAAGGTACCGCGGTGCTTTACTCCGGAGGACAGATCCTCGGTAAAGCCCCTGACGTGGAGCTCGTAGATAATAAGCTCCTCGGTGGGAATATGCGGGAATTTTACATTTCCCCAATCGTAGTCGTTGAACACGACTCTCGCCTTGTAAACGCAGGTATTTGGCTGTCGGACGCCCCAGCCGCTCTGACCGGTCACCGCCTTTGCGTATGGGTCGAGCACATACATGTCCTTGTTGAAAATAAGTCCCTTCTCGGGCTGATTCGGACCGTCGAGGGAATATGCGTACTCAAACTTGTCTATTTCAATTCCGAACACAATCATCGAGTACGTGTTTCCGACCTTGAACGAGTCGGGAAACGGAATACGAGCGTAAGGCCATTTTGACCCCGGGTAGAACAGCAGCAGTGTGCACGAGGTAGCGTAGAACGAGCTTATCGTAAAGTTTACGCCGCCGCGGACAGGGGTCGCGCCGTCCATATCGTAATAACCGGGTCTGACGTCGAAGCCGAGGATATTATCCGTAGGCTTTAAGTCCCTTAACATTATAGCACCCCTTAATAATTTATGCATGAATATTGTATCACGTTACCGCAATTTTTTCAATTAGAAAAAATAAAGAATTCAATGGAAAAATTGTAAAATGCGCATATAATAGGGAATTGCTGACAAAATATGACAAAAAAAAGAAAATTTTGTAAACCAACTAAATTTTAGCTGTTGTGTTTGTAAATTTTATATGCTATAATGATTACAACTGCAAACCACTGAAAAATCACTTAAATGAAAGGGTGTAAAAAATATGGTTGTAAGAGATATTCTCGAAATCTTAGAGGGCGAAATCATCTGCGAGGGCGACCTCGACCAGGAGATCAAAACCGCCTGCGGCTCCGACATGATGAGCGATGTTCTTGCGTTCGTAAAGGATCAGTCCGTGCTGCTGACGGGTCTTGTCAACCCTCAGGTAGTGCGCACCGCCGAGATGATGGACATGGCGTGCATCGTATTTGTAAGGGGCAAGGTGCCCGACGACTCTATCATCCGCCTCGCCGAGAGCAGGGACATCACTCTGATGAAAACACGCTACAGAATGTTCACCGCCTGCGGACTGCTTTACTCCAACGGACTGAGCGGAGGAACCAAGGTATGAGCAACGCGATTCATCTTCACTACGAGGTGTCGGGCGAGGATTTCACGCGCGCGGGCGAGGCGAGCGGTCTTGTCAAAAAGACGCTCAAGAAGCTTGGCTACAACTCCGACGCTATCCGCCGCGTAGCGATCGCCATGTACGAGGCTGAGATAAACATGGTTATCCACGCCGAGGGCGGATACTGCGACGTGGACATCTATCCCGACCGCGTCGAGATTCTGCTCGCCGACAAGGGACCCGGCATTCCCGACGTCGAAAAGGCTATGCAGGAGGGCTATTCCACCGCTCCCGACAACGTGCGCACTCTGGGCTTCGGAGCGGGCATGGGTCTGCCGAACATCAAAAAATACACTGACGATATGAGGATAGAAACCACCCTCGGGGTCGGCACGAACGTCTATCTGACGGTAATTGTAAACTCATAAAATACCACTGCATTAAGGAGAATTTCAATGGGTAACTATTTCCATTCAGTTGAGCTGAATGCCGACAAGTGCTGCGGCTGCACCAACTGTCTGAAGCGATGTCCGACGGAGGCGATCCGCGTTCACGGGGGCAAGGCGAGGATCCTGCCCGAGCGCTGTATCGACTGCGGAGAGTGCATCAGAATCTGCCCACATCACGCAAAAAGCGCGTACAGCACTAAAATCGATGAAATCGAAAAATTCAAATATACCGTCGCTATTCCCGCGCCGGCGCTTTTCGGTCAGTTCAACGGGCTTGATAACATCGACTTCGTTCTGACGGGACTGAAAAAAATCGGCTTTGACCACGTCTTTGAGGTATCGCGCGCGGCTGAGCTCGTCAGCGAGGCGACGCGCAGACTGATAAAGGAGGACAAGCTCAAAAAGCCTATCATAAGCTCAGCCTGTCCGTCTGTCGTCAAGCTGATAAAGATCCGTTTTCCCGAGCTATGCGACAACGTGCTGAACCTGCTCGCGCCGATCGAGGTCGCGGCGAAAATCGCGCGCCGTGAGGCTATCGAAGATACGGGTCTGCCGTCCGAGAATATCGGCGTATTCTTCATCACGCCCTGTCCCGCGAAGGTGACGGAGATACATTCGCCGAACTACGCGGAGAAATCCGAGGTCGACGGAGCTATAGCGATCTCGAAGATATATCCGGAGCTTGCCCACGCGATGGATCACCTCGAGGAGGTCGAGCCTATCTCGCAGTCGGGACTTCTCGGCATCGGCTGGGCTACCTCGGGCGGAGAAGCCGCCGCGATGCTCGGCGACAAGTACCTCGCCGCGGACGGTATCGAGAACGTTATCCGAGTCCTCGAGGAGCTTGAGGACGAGCATATCCGCGACGTCGACTTCATCGAGCTCAACGCCTGCTCAGGCGGCTGTGTAGGCGGCGTTCTGACGGTCGAGAACCCCTACGTCGCGCAGGCGAGGATCCACAACCTCAGAAAATACCTTCCCGTTTCGCTCAACCACATCGACGAGGGCAAGAGCCTCAACGACATGATGTGGACAGAGGAGCTGACCTTTGACGCGGATATCTTCCGTCTTGACGAGGACATCGTCAGGGCTATGGAGATGATGAGCCGCATGGAGGAGATCAACAAGGGACTCCCGGGGCTCGACTGCGGCTCCTGCGGAGCGCCTACCTGCCGCGCTATGGCGGAGGACATCGTCCGCGGAAAGGCGAAGGAAACCGACTGCATACATAAGCTCAAGGCAAAGATCCAAAGCGTATACGACCAGCTGAAAAATACGATTTAACCATTGAGGAAAAATTATGAATGTAAAAGAATTTGCGGAAAAACTTGATTTGAAGGTACTTGTCGAGGGCGATATGGAGCGCGAGATCACAGGCTGCTACATCGGCGACCTGCTGAGCTGGGTAATGGGCAGAGCGCCGGAGGATTCGGCGTGGCTGACGGTAATGGGCAACATCAACTCGATCGCCGTCGCGACTCTCGCCGACGTGAGCTGCATAGTGCTTGTGGAAAACGCCGCGCTCGACGAAAACGCAAGAGCCAAGGCTGAGATGCACGAGGTCAATATCCTGCTCTCGAAGGAGAACAGCTACCACCTCGCGGTCAGGCTCCACGAGCTTCTGAGCTGACATGAAATACTACTACGACCTTCATCTACACTCCTGCCTTTCGCCCTGCGGCGACATGGACATGACCCCGAACAATATCACCGGCATGGCGAAGCTGCTCGGGCTCGACATCATCGCGCTCACCGACCACAACACTTCCCTCAACTGTGAGGCGACGATCGCGGCGGGGAAGGAGAACGGCGTTGTTGTCGTACCGGGAATGGAGCTGACTACGAGCGAGGATATCCACGCGGTCTGCCTGTTCCCGACTCTGGAAAGGGCGCTCGACTGGAGCGGATACGTAGACGATCACCGCATAAAAATCAGAAACCGACCCGACATCTACGGCAGACAGGTCATTATGAATGCCCTCGACGAGGAGATCGGCGAGCTTGAGCACCTGCTTCTGCCCGCGACTGAGATAAGCATAATGAACGCGTATTCAATGGTGCGCTCGTTCGGCGGGATATGCTATCCCGCACACGTTGACCGCGACAGTCTGTCGATACTCTCGGTGCTCGGCGAGATCGACGAAAGCTGCGGCTTTATCACCGCGGAGCTTGCCGACAAGACAAAGCTCGATACACTCAGAAAGCTGCACCCGATCCTTGACACGCTCAATATCGTGACAAATTCCGACGCTCATTACCTCGAAAACATGCGCGACGCGGAGAATCAGATCGAGCTTGAGGAGCTGAGCGCTCAGTGTCTTGTCGAGCGGCTTAATACGCCGCTTATTGTGTGAAATAGTCAAATTTTGACACCGCAACCTGTCATAAAAAAGCGATATAATCAGCAATTTGTATTCATAGGATAAAATATGACTATTTTTTGTTAAAAAAATGTCGTTCTGATTGTGAATCCGTTTAAAAGAGGGAAAAATTTTTATAGACTTTCACAGATGTTTTGTGATATACTTACTGTAAGTAAATATAATATTCACCGATGAGCGAATATTTTTTTTATGGTATTTGACAAATTGAAATCAGGGAGGAAAAACAATGCAAAAGAAAATCAGCAGCATTCCCTTCAATGGGACGCCTGAGCAGGAAGCAAAGCTCAAAGAGTCGATTGCCCGTCATATCGACGATCCCGGCGCGGTAATGCCCGTGCTTCAGGAAGCTCAGGAAATCTACGGTTATCTGCCGATCGAAGTGCAGACAATGGTAGCTGAGGGTCTCGGCGTATCTCTCGAGGAGGTATACGGCGTATCGACCTTCTATTCACAGTTCGCGCTCTCTCCGAAGGGCAAGTACAACATCTCCGTATGCCTCGGCACAGCCTGCTACGTCAAGGGCTCGGGCGACATTCTCAACAAGATCTCCGAGGAGCTCGGCATCGGCGCTGAGGAGTGCACACCCGACGGACAGTTCTCGCTCACAGCCTGCCGCTGCATCGGCGCCTGCGGTCTGGCTCCCGTTATCACCGTCAACGAGGACGTTTACGGCAGACTGACGGTTGACGACATTCCTTACATCATCAACAAGTATAAGAACGCCTGATGCGTGAGTTGTCCTTAAACGTCATGGACGTGGCGCAGAATTCCGTGAGAGCGAAGGCAAGCCTTGTCACGATCACCGTTGACGAGAGCGACAAGGACGACTTCCTTCAGATCTCTATCGCGGACGACGGCTGCGGCATGACCGAGGAACAGGTACAGCAGGTCATCGACCCGTTTTTCACGACCCGCACCACCCGCAAGGTGGGTCTGGGAGTTCCGCTGTTCAAGCTTTCGGCGGAGCAGACGGGTGGAAGCTTTGACATCAAATCAAAGCTCGGAGTAGGCACGACCACCACCGCGCGTTATATCAAGAGCCACGTCGACATGACGCCGCTCGGCGATATCAACGACACGGTCAAGATCCTCATTCAGTGCAACCCCGATATCGATTTTGTGTTCACCCACACCACTGATAACGGCTCGTTTACTCTCGATACAAGGGAGCTGAGAGCGGTTCTGGAGGGCGTGAGTCTCGACACACCCGACGTACTTGAATGGATTAGCGCTTATTTGAAAGAACAATCCCAAATAATATATGGAGGAGCGGATAATCAATGAAATCTTTAGCTGAATTAAAAGCCATCAGAGATAAGGCGAAGGCTGACCTTGATCTCAGAAAAGAAAACCCCAACGCGGCGAGAGTTCTCGTAGGTATGGCTACCTGCGGTATCGCGGCAGGCGCAAGACCTGTTCTCAACGCGTTTGTAGAGGAGATCGCGAAGCGCGGTCTCACCAACGATATCACCGTTACCCAGACAGGCTGCATCGGCATCTGCCAGTATGAGCCCGTTGTAGAAATCGAGATTCCCGGTCAGGAAAAGGTGACATACGTCAAGGTAGCTCCCGAAATGGTAGCGAAGATCGTTAACGACCATCTTGTAAACAAGAATGTTGTTACCGAGTACACCATCGGAGCAATGGAGAAGTAAGGAGGACAATTCATGTATCGTTCTAATGTACTGGTATGCGGCGGTACCGGCTGTACCTCCTCGAACAGCCTGACCATCGTAAATAAACTCAAGGAAGAAATCGAGAGACAGGGTCTTTCCGACGAAGTAAACGTTATCACCACCGGCTGCTTCGGTCTTTGCGCGTTAGGCCCGATTATGGTAGTATATCCCGAGGGCAGCTTCTATTCAATGGTTAAGGTGGAGGATATCCCCGAAATCGTTGAGGAGCACCTCTTAAAGGGCAGAATCGTTACCCGTCTGCTCTATCAGGAGACAGTTGAGGAGGACACCGTCAAGTCCCTCAACAAGACCGCTTTCTATGCTAAGCAGAAGCGTGTCGCGCTGCGTAACTGCGGCGTTATCGACCCCGAAAAGATCGACGACTACATTGCCCAGGACGGCTATGCCGCTCTCGGTAAGGTTCTCACAGAGATGACCCCCGATCAGGTTATCCAGACAATCCTCGACTCAGGTCTCCGCGGCAGAGGCGGCGCAGGCTTCCCGACAGGTCTCAAGTGGAAATTCGCCGCTGCAAACGACGCTGACCAGAAGTACGTTTGCTGTAACGCCGACGAAGGCGACCCCGGCGCGTTCATGGACCGTTCCGTTCTCGAGGGCGATCCCCACTGCCTGATCGAGGCTATGGCTATCGCGGGCTACGCTATCGGCGCTTCACAGGGCCGCGTATATGTCCGTGCGGAGTATCCTATCGCCGTTAAGCGTCTCCAGATCGCTATCGACCAGGCGCGTGAGTACGGTCTGCTCGGCGAGGACATCTTCGGCACAGGCTTCAACTTCGACATGGAGCTCCGTCTCGGCGCAGGCGCGTTCGTATGCGGCGAGGAAACCGCTCTTATGACCTCCATCGAGGGCAAGCGCGGCGAGCCCAGACCCAGACCTCCGTTCCCGGCTGTAAAGGGTCTTTATCAGAAGCCCACAATCCTCAACAACGTTGAGACCTACGCTAACATCGCCCAGATCATCCTCAAGGGACCCGAGTGGTTCGCTTCAATGGGTACCGAGAAGAGCAAGGGTACAAAGGTATTCGCTCTCGGCGGCAAGATCAACCACACCGGTCTTGTTGAGATCCCCATGGGCACCACCCTCCGCGAGGTAGTATTCGAGATCGGCGGCGGCATCCCCAACGGCAAGAAGTTCAAGGCTGCCCAGACCGGCGGTCCTTCCGGCGGATGTATCCCCACAGAGCACCTCGACATCGAGATCGACTACGACAACCTCCTCGCTATCGGCTCAATGATGGGCTCCGGCGGACTTATCGTCATGGACGAGGACAACTGTATGGTTGACGTTGCGAAGTTCTTCCTCGAGTTCACCGTTGACGAGAGCTGCGGCAAGTGTACGCCCTGCCGTATCGGTACAAAGAGACTCCTCGAAATGCTCGAGAAGATCACAAAGGGACAGGGTTCCCTCGAGATGCTCGACGAGATGGAGGAGCTGTGCCACTACATCAAGGCGAACTCCCTGTGCGGTCTCGGTCAGACCGCTCCCAACCCCGTACTTTCCACCCTGCGTTACTTCAGGGATGAGTATATTGCCCACGTTGTCGACAAGAAGTGTCCCGCGGGCGTATGTAAGGATCTTCTCATGTACACAATCGAGAAGGATAAGTGCTTCGGCTGCAGCATGTGCGCCAAGAAGTGCCCCGTCGGCGCGATTACCGTGACCGATTACACCGCGCCCGGCAAGAAGAAGCCCGCTTACGAGATCGACCACAGCAAGTGCATCAAGTGCGGCGCCTGCATCGACACCTGTAAGTTCAAGGCAATTTACAAGGGCTAAGGGAAAGGAGAGAAAACTATGGAAATGTTGAATATTAAAATCAACGGTAAAGACTATCAGGTCGAAAAAAATACCACTATCCTTGAAGCCTGCCACCAGTTCGGTATCAAAATCCCGACTCTTTGCTATCTTAAGGAAATCAACGAAATCGGCGCCTGCCGTATGTGTCTCTGCGAGGTAAAGGGCGCCCGCAGCCTTGTTGCCGCCTGCGTATACCCGATCGACAGAGAGGGTACCGAGATCTTTACCAACACACCCCAGATTCAGAAATACAGAAAGACAAACCTCGAGCTTCTGCTCTCGAACCACGACAAGAAGTGCCTCTCCTGCCCGAGAAGCAACAACTGCGAGCTTCAGCAGCTCTGCCTTGAGTACGGCGTTGACGAGACCAAGTTCGCCGGCGAGGAGACTCACTACGAGGAGGATCACACCACTCTGCACCTCGTTCGCAACAACAACAAGTGCATTCTCTGCCGTCGCTGCGTAGCGGCTTGTAAGCAGCAGTTTGTATCCGTAATCGGCGCGAACAACCGCGGCTTCGACACCGTTATCAGCTGCGCGTTCGAGCAGGATCTCAACAACGTAGCCTGCGTAAGCTGCGGTCAGTGCACCGTAGTCTGCCCGACAGGCGCTCTCGTAGAGCGTGACGATACCGACAAGGTATTCGAGGCTATCGCAGACCCGACAAAGCACGTTGTAGTTCACACCGCTCCCTCTATCAGAGCTACCCTCGGCGAGTGCTTCGACATGCCCATCGGCACCAACGTAAAGGGCAAGATGGTCGCTGCTCTCAAGATGCTCGGCTTTGACAAGGTATTCGACACCAACTTCGGCGCCGACCTCACCATTATGGAAGAGGGCACCGAGTTTATCCAGCGCGTACAGAACGGCGGTACTCTCCCGATGATCACCTCCTGCTCACCCGGCTGGGTCAAGTTCTGCGAGCACTATTATCCCGACCTCATTCCGCACCTCTCCACCTGCAAGTCACCCCAGCAGATGCAGGGCGCTATGATCAAGTCCTACTACGCCGAGAAGGCGGGCATCGATCCAAAGGACATCGTTGTTGTATCGGTAATGCCCTGCGTAGCCAAGAAGTTCGAGATCAAGCGTGACGACCAGGGCCGCGACGGAATGCAGGACAACGATATCTCTATCTCCACCCGTGAGCTTGCCAAGATGATCAAGAAGGCTGGCATCCAGTTCACTTCGCTTCCCGACGAGGACTTCGATCCCATCATGGCTATCGGTTCCGGCGCGGGCACTATCTTCGGCGCTACCGGCGGCGTTATGGAGGCTGCTCTCCGTACAGTTGCCGACAAGCTGACAGGCGAGGATCTCAAGACTATCGACTACACCGAGGTTCGCGGCACCGACGATATCAAGGAAGCTACCTACGACGTTGCCGGCATGCAGGTCAAGGTTGCGGTTACTTCTGGTCTTAAGAACGCTGCCAAGCTGCTTGACGAGATCCGCGCAGGCAAGTCTCCCTATCAGTTCATCGAGGTTATGTGCTGTCCCGGCGGCTGCGTAAACGGCGGCGGTCAGCCCATTCAGCCCGGTCATGTGAGAAACTTCACAGACCTCAAGGCTCTCCGTGCAAAGGCACTCTATGAGGACGACCTCAGCCTGCCTTACAGAAAATCGCACGATAACCCCGAAATCAAGGCTATCTATGACGAGTACCTCGGCGAGCCCGGCTCACACCTCGCTCACGAGCTTCTCCACACCTCCTACGTTGCAAGAAAGAAAAACTGATTTCAGGTCAAATACACAGAGGCTGTCCCGGTAGGGGCAGCCTTTTGTTTGTGCTTTTTAATATAAATTATTAAAATCTACTTGCCAAACTGTGCGGTTTTAAGGTATAATAAGGGTACTTCCAACAAGAAAAGGGGACAGATTATGCTTGACGCTATTATGGATTTTTTCAATTCCGTAGACGACGTAATGTACTATCCGATTCTCATCATCGTTCTCGCCGCGGCGGGACTGTTCTTTACCTTCCGCACGCGCTTTGTCCAGATCCGCTTGTTCGGCACCGCCTGCAAGCTGATCGTCGAAAAGCCCTCGGGTGAACAGAAGGTCTCGTCCTTCCAGGCGCTTATGGTTTCCACAGCCTCGCGCGTAGGTACCGGAAATATCGTCGGCGTTGCTACCGCTATCACTATCGGCGGACCCGGAGCCTGCTTCTGGATGTGGCTGATGTGTATCATCGGCGCTTCCTCGGCGTTTATGGAGAGTACCCTCGCCCAGATCTTCAAGCGCAAAAACCCCGACGGTTCCTGTTACGGAGGACCCGCCTACTACATCGAGCGCGTCGCCAAAAAGGGCGTGCTTTCCGCGATATTCTGCGTTTTCCTCATCGCGACCTACGCCTTCGGCTTCAACCTGCTCTGTTCCTACAATTTGCAGTCGTCCTTTGAGATCTACGATTTCTACGACAAAACCTGGACTCCCGTGATCATCGGCGCGGTTATCGCGGTGCTCGTCGGCGTATGTCTTTTCGGCGGCGGCAAGCGAATCATCGGCATCACCGAAAAGCTTGTTCCGTTTATGGGCGTCGGCTACGTTCTTGTATCGCTTATTATTATCTTCACCCACCTCGGCAACATTCCCCAGACCTTCTCGTCTATCTTTCAGGACGCCTTCAACTTCCAGGCTATCTTCGGCGGTCTGAGCGGCTCCTGCCTTGTCTACGGCATCAAGCGCGGTCTGTACTCAAACGAGGCGGGCGTAGGTTCCGCGCCTAACGCGTCAGCCTCCGCCGACGTTACTCACCCCGTAAAGCAGGGTCTTGTCCAGACTGTTTCCGTATATATCGACACCATGCTTCTCTGCACTGCCACCGCTCTCATGTGCCTCAGCTCCGGCGTTGAGTACAGCCCCGAACTATCCGGCGCGACCTATGTTCAGAACGCCGTGTCCACGATTTTCGGCGGCTTCGGCCCCATTTTCATCACTATCGCGATGGCGATGTTCGCATTTACTACACTTATCGGAAACCTCTACTACGTCGATAACGCCCTGATTTATCTCAACAAAAAGAGAATGCCGTCCAAGGTATTCATGAGAATATTCTACGCCTTCTGTGTGCTTATCGTATTTGTCGGCGCGCTCATTCCGATGAACTTCGCGTGGACAATGGCTGACATCACCATGGGCGGAATGACGCTGATAAATATTCCCATCTGCGTGATAATGTCCGGAATCGTCATCAGGGCTTTGCGGGATTTCGAATCTCAGCGCAAAAAGCGTCTCAATCCGCATTTCCATGCGGCAAATATCGGTCTCAGAGAAGACGAGGTCAGCTTCTGGAAATAAGAATATTACGGGCAATCAAAAAATAAATTGTACGGAGGTGAAGAGCGCGTATGTCAAAGCCTGTTGTAACAGAATACGAGGTGCTGTCCGAGCATATCAGAAAGCCGCTCAGAATAGCGCTGGTCGCGGATCTGCACGAGCGCCGTGCGGTAGATATTCTCAATCTTCTGCGCGCTCAGAACCCCGATCTGATACTTGTAGCCGGCGATACGCTCGAGCGTTACTACGAGAACCGCTATCAGTCAACGGTCAAGAGGCGGTTCAATCCGATCCGCTGGCTGATAGTAAACTTGATTTATTACTTAAACTGTTTTTTCATGCTTCTGCGCCCCAGGAGGAGCAAGCCTGACACAAAATACGCGTATTCATTTCTGCGTCAGGCGGCTGATATCGCGCCTGTTTATCTCAGCCTCGGCAATCACGAGGAGGAGTTGCAGCGCGAGGACAGGGAGTTTTTCCGCAATAATGGCATCTGCTGCCTTGACAACGAGGACGCGGAGACAGCGGTCAACAGCAATTTCATGTTGATTGGCGGACTTTCAAACGAGTACGACGCTGACTGGCTCACGGAATTCGCGCACAAAGACGGATTGAAGCTGCTGCTTTGCCATAATCCTAATTTCTATGATACGCTCCATATCAACGAAACGGATATTGATCTGATCGTTTCCGGTCATAACCACGGCGGACAAATACGCATTTTCAGCATGGGCGTCGCAGGCGCCGGCGGCAAGCTGTTTCCAAAGTACGACAAGGGAATTTACGACGGACGTCTGGTAGTATCCGCCGGCTGCTCAAATACGGCGGCGATACCGAGGATAAACAATCCACGCGAGCTGGTGATAATAAATATGAAAAAAAGATGAGCTCTTTTTTAAAAAAGGTATTGACTTTGCTCGGGCTTTGTGGTATCATAATATACGTCGCTGAGAGATAAAGCGAAAGCTGAGGCGACAAAGGCATGAGTCGGGAGTTTAGCTCAGCTGGGAGAGCATCTGCCTTACAAGCAGAGGGTCACAGGTTCGAGCCCTGTAACTCCCACCAAAATGGCCCGGTAGTTCAGTTGGTTAGAACGCTAGCCTG
>NZ_JAHLQB010000041.1 GCF_018918205.1 Lachnoclostridium sp. MSJ-17
TGGTCGGTCACTCTCATTCCGTCCTTGAATACGCTCTCCTTGCCGACGGCGTCGAGCATGGCGTTTATCTCGGGGCCGCCGCCGTGAACCAGCACCACGCTGATTCCGACGAGCTGCATAAGCGCGAGATCGCTCATGACCGCCGCCTTGAGCTCCTCGTTTATCATAGCGTTGCCGCCGTACTTGACGACAATCGTCTCACCAACAAATTTTTTGATATAGGGCATAGCCTGAATAAGAACCTTTGCCCTCTTTGCATTATCCATTATTCTTTCACTCCGAATATATATTTACGTGCGGTAGTCACCGTTGATTTTAACGTAATCGTAGGTCAGATCGCAGCCGTAAGCCTCAGCCCTGCCGCTGCCGTCGCCGAGGTTGATGATGATGTCGATCTCGCTCTCGAGAAGGATCTCCTTAGCCTTGTCCTCATCAAAGGCAAGACCCATTCCGTCCTTGCATACGAGGATCTCGCCCTTTGCGGAACGGTAGGAAACGTCGATTTTCTTTACGTCGGCCTCAGCGCCGCTGTAGCCTATCGCGCAGAGTATTCTTCCGCAGTTAGCGTCCGCGCCGAACATAGCCGCCTTTACAAGGCTCGAGCATATCACGCTCTTGGCGATGATCTTCGCCGCGTCGTCGTCCTTTGCTCCGCTGACCTTGCCGATAACGAGCTTTGTAGCGCCTTCACCGTCGGCAGCGAGCTTCTTTGCGACAGACTTGAACGCCGCAGTCAGAGCTTCAACAAAGAGCGCGTAATCGCCGTTCTTCTCGGTTATCTCGTCGTTGCCCGCAAGACCCGAAGCCATGATTGCGAGGGTGTCATTTGTCGAGGTGTCACCGTCGACGCTGACCATATTATAGCTCACGTCAGCCGCTTCGATCAGAGCCTCGTGGAGCATTTCTGCTGAGACCGCCGCGTCCGTAGTTACAAACGAGAGCGTGGTGCCCATGTTGATATGAATCATGCCGCTGCCCTTTGCGACACCGCCGATAGTGACGGTCTTGCCGCCGAGGGTGAGCTGAACCGCCCATTCCTTCTTGACGGTGTCGGTGGTCATGATAGCTTCCGCGGCGTATGTGCCGCCGTCCCTTGTCAGACCGTTCGCAAGCGCGCTGACAGCCTTTTCGACAGGCTCAATCGGGAGCGCCTGACCGATAACGCCCGTGGAAGCGACGATAACATCGTCCTGAGCGATGCCGAGAGCTTTTGCCGTAAGAGCGCACATCTGCTCCGCCTTGTCGTAGCCGTCGGGGTTGCAGGCGTTAGCGTTGCCGGAGTTTACGATGACCGCCTGAGCCACGCCGTTTTTGAGGTGCTCCTGCGTGACGAAGATCGTGTCGGACTTGACGCGGTTTTTGGTGAAGATAGCCGCCGCAGCGCAGGGCTTTTCGCAGAAGATCATACCGAGGTCGCGCTTTGTTGTATTGCTTGGCTTGATACCCGCGATCACGCCGCCCGCGACAAATCCGAGCGGTGAGGTTACGGAGCCGTTTTCGATAAATTTATAATTACTCATAATTCCGTTTTCCGTTTTCAATTTATTAGAACGCCGGCGGTACGATGACCAGACCTGTCTTCTCGTCCAGACCGAAGATGATGTTCATGTTCTGGATAGCCTGACCCGCAGCGCCCTTTACCATGTTGTCGATCGCGGCGCAGGCTACGAGCTTGCCCGCGCGTCCGTCAAAGTGGAGCGAGATGTCGCAGAAGTTTGAGTAGCGCACGTTGTGGATATCGGCACACTTGCCGTCGTCGAGGAGTCTGATGAAGAACTCGTCCCTGTAGTAATCCTCGTAAGCCTTGCGGATCTCCTCATAGGTGACGCCGTCCTTCAGATCGGCGTAAACGGTGGCGAGAATACCTCTGTTGACGGGAAGAAGATGCGGAACGAAGGTGATAGTCACGTCCTCGCCGCTGAGCTTTGAAAGAGTCTGCTCGATCTCGGGAGTGTGGCGGTGAGAAGCGACCTTGTAGGCGTGGAAGCCCTCGTTGAGCTCGGGGAAATGGCTGCCCTGAGTGGGCTTTCTGCCGGCTCCCGTAACGCCGCTCTTGCAGTCGCAGATAATTCCCTTTGTCGAAACAAGACCGTTAACGATCGCGGGAGCGATAGCGAGCGGAGAACAGGTGGTGTAGCAGCCGGGATTCGCGATGAGGCGCTTGCCCTTGATCTTATCTCTGAAAAACTCGGGCAAACCGTATACGCTCTGAGCGTGAAGATCCTTGTCGATAAATGTTCCGCCGTACCACTCGGTGTACTCGTCCTCGCTCTCGAGGCGGAAGTCCGCGCCGAGGTCGATGAAAGCCTTGCCCGCTGAAATGCACTTCTCGGCAAGCTCCTGAGAGAGTCCGTGCGGAAGAGCGGCGAAGATTACGTCGCTCTTCTCGACGACGGCGTCCTGATTCTCGCAAATCATGTCGTTGAGGAAGGAGTATGAGGGGTAAACGTCGCTGAGCTTCTGTCCCTCAAAGGACACTGAGCTGATCGCGGCGACCTCAGCCTCGGGGTGGTTAAAGAGCAGTCTTACAAGCTCCGCGCCGGCGTAGCCTGTAGCGCCGACTATTCCTGCTTTTATTTTCATGGTTATCAATCCTTTTGTTAATTATAATTTCTCCGCGATCGCGGCAACTCTCGCCGCCTGCGCCTTTACAAGCTCCGGCGCGGGACCGCCGAACGCGGTTCTCTGAGATACGCACTTCTCGAGGGAAATAGCGTCGTAAACGTCCTCTGTAAACACGCCGCAGACCGCCTTGTACTCGTCGATCGGAAGGCTCTCGAGGTCGGTGCCGAGCTCTATGCATCTCGCTACAAGCTCGCCTGTCGCCTTGTAAGCGTCGCGGAACGGCACGCCGTTCTTTGTCAGCCAGTCGGCGCAGTCGGTCGCGTTGATAAATCCGCCTGCCGCAGCCTTTCTCATGTTCTGCGGGATAACGCGCATGGTGTCGAGCATGGGAGTGAAGGCTGTAAGGCACATCTTGACTGTATCGACCGCGTCAAAAATCGCTTCCTTATCCTCCTGCATATCCTTGTTGTAGGCGAGCGCGATTCCCTTCATAACGGTGAGCAGGGTCATTGTGTCGCCGAAAACCCTGCCGCTTTTTCCGCGGACGAGCTCCGCGATATCGGGGTTCTTTTTCTGCGGCATGATCGACGAGCCTGTGGAGAACGCGTCGTCGAGCTCGACAAACTTGAATTCCCAGCTGCACCACATAATGATCTCCTCCGAGAAGCGGCTGAGGTGCACCATGATGATCGAGAGCACGGACGCGAACTCTATGCAGAAATCCCTGTCTGACACGCCGTCGAGGGAGTTGTTTGTGATCCTGTCAAAGCCGAGCAGGTCAGCGGTGATAGTCCTGTCGATCGGGTAGGTCGTGCCCGCGAGAGCGCAGGAGCCGAGAGGCATTTCGTCCATTCTCTTTAGGCAGTCCTCAAGGCGCGAAACGTCGCGCAGGAGCATTTCTCCGTAAGCGAGCAGGTGATGACCGAAGGTGATCGGCTGAGCGCGCTGAAGGTGGGTGTAGCCGGGCATGACGGTGTCGGCGTACTCCTCAGCCTTGCCGGCGATGACCTTTATCAGACCGACGACGAGGTTCTTTACGCTGACGACCTCTTTTTTGAGATAGAGCTTCACGTCGAGCGCGACCTGATCGTTTCTGCTGCGCGAGGTGTGAAGTCTTTTGCCGTTGTCGCCGATCCTCTTTGTCAGCTCACCCTCGATGAAGGTGTGGATATCCTCGGCTTCCATGTCGATCGCGAGAGCGCCGCTCTCGATATCCGCGAGAATACCCCGCAGTCCCTGTACAATATCCTGAACGCTCTCCCCGGTGATGATGCCGCACTTGCCGAGCATAGTCGCGTGGGCGATGCTGCCCTCGATATCCTCGCGGTACATACGGCTGTCAAACGAGATAGAGCTGTTGAAATCATTGGTTGTTTTTGAAAGTTCCTTTTTGAAACGACCCTTCCATAGCTTCATATTTTTTACCTCATTTTCTTGTTTTTAAGCCTGTTTTTTAACCCCTATATAAACACTTTATGGGCAGGGATATTTCACCCTGCCCGACTTAATGAAATCTATGGTTTTTTATTTGATTAAGCCCTTCTTGGCGCGAACCTTGATGGGAAGACCGAAGAGGTTGATGAAGCCCGCGCTGTCGTTCTGGTCGTAAACCTCGTCCTCGTCGAAGGTCGCGATCTCCTCGTCATAGAGGGAGTAGGGACTTGTTACGCCGGCGTCGATGATGTTGCCCTTGTAGAGCTTGAGCTTAACGTCGCCGGTCACATACTCCTGAGTGCTGTCAACGAAGGCTGACATAGCCTCGCGCAGAGGTGTGTACCACTTGCCGTCGTATACGAGGTCGGCGAAGGTGTTGGCGAGGTTCTTCTTGTAGTGGAGAGTGTCCTTGTCAAGGCAGATCTCCTCGAGCTTGTTGTGCGCCGCGAAAAGAACGGTGCCGCCGGGAGTCTCATAAACGCCGCGCGCCTTCATGCCGACAAGACGGTTCTCTACGATGTCGGTGATGCCTACGCCGTTTCTGCCGCCGATTTCGTTGAGCTTTTCGATGATCTCAACGGAGCCTACAGCCTCGCCGTTGAGCTTTACGGGAATGCCCTTCTCAAAGGAGATGGTCACATACTCGGGAACGTCGGGTGCCTGTTCGGGAGACACGCCCATCTCGAGGAAGCCTTCCTTGTTGTACATCGGCTCGTTAGCGGGATCCTCCAGATCCAGACCCTCGTGGCTGAGGTGCCAGAGGTTCTTGTCCTTGGAGTAGTTGGTTTCTCTGTTTATCTTGAGGGGAATGTTCTTAGCCTCAGCGTACTCGATTTCCTCCTCACGGGACTTGAACTCCCATGTTCTCCAGGGAGCGATGATCTTCATGTCGGGAGCGTAAGCCTTGATAGCCAGCTCAAAACGAACCTGATCGTTGCCCTTGCCGGTGCAGCCGTGGCAGATAGCGTCAGCGCCCTCAGCCTTGGCGATCTCTACGATTCTCTTGGCAATAACGGGACGCGCGAATGAGGTTCCGAGAAGATACTTGCCCTCGTAAACAGCGCCTGCCTTGATTGTCGGGAACACATACTCCTCGACAAATTCTTTATTCAGATCTTCGATGTAGAGCTTGGAAGCGCCGGTGGCGATAGCCTTTTCCTCAAGGCCGTCGAGCTCGGTACCCTGACCGACGTTGCCCGAAACAGCGATGACCTCGCAGTTGTCGTAATTTTCCTTTAACCACGGAATGATGATCGAGGTGTCAAGACCACCGGAATATGCCAATACTACTTTTTTGATTTTGTTGTCAGCCATGATTGATTCCTCCGTCAATTGATGTTACTACTACATTATACTACCAAATTTTTAAAAATCAAGCTTTTTTTGAATATTTATACAAGTTTGCGCCTTTGCACAAAAATCGGGCGGAATGCGGATACATTTCGCTGACTGCGCCAAAATATGCCCTCAAAACCGCTGTTTTCAGACCCGCTTCAATGTGAATGCGAGGTGAACGGCATATGCGTGATATACATTTTTTCGCAGTAAATATACATAATTATGAATATTAACCGCCTATCTATTGAATATTATTCAGATTTCTGTTATAATATAGAAAAGAAACAAAGAAAGGAATGATTTGTTTAATGAGCAATTTCAAGACAATCACACCCGCCGACATCACCGACAACGCCTTCAGTCTTATCGGAAAGGACTGGGCTCTTGTCACCGCCGGAGACAGCGAGAGCTTCAACACTATGACCGTCAGCTGGGGAAGCGTGGGAATAATGTGGAACAAGCCCGTGGCGTTCACCTTTATCCGTCCGCAGAGATACACCTTCGGCTTCCTCGAGAAGAACGGAATGTTCACCATGAGCTTTTTCGGCGAGGAATACCGCAAGGCGCTTCAGATCTGCGGCACAAAGAGCGGCAGAGATACCGACAAGGTCAAGGAAACGGGACTGACTCCCGCTTTTACCGAGGACGGCGTGCCGTACTTTGAGGAAGCGCGTCTTGTTCTCGTCTGCAAAAAGCTCTACGCGCAGGATCTGAACGAGAGCTCGATCATCGAAGAAGCGGTCAAGTCAAACTACAGCGGAGACGACTACCACAGAATGTACGTCAGCGAGATAGTTTCGGTTTTGAAGAAGTAAAACGCAGGATATCCCACGTAAATCTGATTTGTTGATTGTTTTGTAAGCATTTGTAGGGGCGAGCATTGCTCGCCCGAGGTCGTTTAGCCAAGCCTGCGCTTATGCCGCCAATCGGACAAGAAAACAGCGTCGGTTCAGCGGGCTTGCAATGCAAGCCCCTACATTTGGCTGCATATCTTCACCGGTAAAACAAATTGATTACAAAACCATATTCACGCGAAGGATATCCCTGACACCTTGCTTTTTGGTTAGAAATGTGTTATAATTGGGATTCTAAGGTGATTTGGCGTGATGAAACGGCACATTTTAGCCCATTCAGCGCGAGCATCTTATGTCTGTAACTAAAATGAAAGGGAGTGATTCTTTGGTAGATACAACCTGGAATTATTCTGAAAATACACCCGAGATCAACTATCTCGCGAACAAAATGACGGAGAACTCCAAGATCGACCCTGCTCTTTACGGCAAGTACGACGTCAAGCGCGGTCTGCGCGATATCGACGGTAAGGGCGTTCTCACAGGTCTCACCGACATCTCGACGATCAAGCAGAACAAGCTCGTCGACGGCAAGCTCGTACCCTGCGAGGGCGAGCTGTACTACAGAGGCTACAACGTCAACGACATCGTGGGCGGAATCCGCTCCGACGACCGCTTCGGCTTTGAGGAGGTAGTTTACCTCCTGCTCTTCGGCGAGATGCCCAACAGAGAACAGCTCCTCAACTTCAAGACGCTTCTGGTGCAGTACCGCACCCTGCCTCAGAACTTCGTCCGCGACGTTATTCTCAAGGCGCCCAGCGAGGACATGATGAACTCGATCGCGCGTTCGGTGCTCACCCTGTTCTGTTACGACAAGAACCCCAACGACACCTCGATCAACAACGTGCTGCGTCAGTGCATTCAGCTGATTTCGGTATTCCCGATGCTCAGCGTGTACGGCTACCACGCGTATAACCACTATCTGCGCGACAAGAGCCTTTATATCCACCGCGCGGAACCGACGATGTCGACAGCCGAGGTAATTCTCTCGCTGCTCCGTCCAGACAGGCAGTACACCGATCTGGAGGCGAAGGTGCTCGACATGGCGCTGATCCTCCACATGGAGCACGGCGGCGGTAACAACTCGACCTTCACCACTCACGTCGTGACCTCCTCGGGCACGGATACATACTCCGCGATCGCGGCGGCGCTCTCGTCGCTCAAGGGACCCAAGCACGGCGGCGCGAACGTCAAGGTATTCGAGATGTTCGAGGATATGAAGCAGGCTGTACGCGACTGGAAGGACGAGGACGAGATCACCGCTTACCTCGAAAAGCTGCTCGACAAGAAGGCGTTTGACAAGAAGGGACTTATCTACGGTATGGGTCACGCGGTCTACACCATTTCCGACCCGCGCCAGGTCATTCTCAAGGGCGCCGTAAAGAAGCTCGCCGAGGTCGAGGGCTACGACAAGGAGTTTGACCTCTACGCCACGGTTGAGCGTCTTGCTCCGCAGGTCATCGGCAAAAAGCGCCGCATCTACAAGGGCGTCGCCTCAAACGTTGACTTCTACAGCGGACTGCTCTACAGCATGCTCGACATCCCCTGCGAGCTGTACACGCCTCTCTTTGCCACCGCGAGAATCGCGGGCTGGAGCGCTCACAGACTCGAGGAGCTCATCAACGCGGGCAAGATCATCCGTCCGGCGTACATGAGCATTTCCACAGAAAAAGAATACACAAAACTCAGTCAGAGATAATCGAAAGGAGCGTTTGCGACGCTCCTTTTTTATTTGCAATCCTCTCTGATCCGTGCTACAATATCCACAGCACATTTGAAATAAGGGATAGAAATGGAAATAGTCAAAAAGCAGATGACGCTCCACCACACCGTCAGCATTATCGGCGGCTTTATGGCGGGTTACACCATAATCAACCACAGCGATATTCTCGCCAACGCCCAGACAGGCAATCTGATAAAGCTCGTGCTGTCGGCGTTCAGGGGCGATATTCTGAGCATAGGCTTTATCGTGCTGCTCTTTCTCACCTACTCGGGCGGCTGCGTTTTCTACGCCGTGTTCAGGCGTTACTCGCCGCTGAGCATGAAGATTGTCAGTCTTATCGCGACAGCTCTCGCGGTTTGCGCCACGGGTCTGCTCTCGCTTATGGGCAACGGCTACCTCGCGGTTGTGCCGATAGCCTTTGCGATGCCTGTACAGTGGAACGCCTACAAGAAGGCGGGCGGCAACTCGAGCGCGACTATATTCTCGTCGAACAACGTCCGTCAGGCTGTCATGCTCACAACGGTCTACGTTATGGACAAGGATAAAAAAGCCCTCCGCAACGCACGGTTTTACTGGGTCACGCTGCTCTGCTTCCACTCGGGAGTCGCGGCGGCTTGTCTGCTGAGCATATTTTTCGCCGCGCAGAGCATATGGTTCTGCTATCTGTTCATAGGAATCTCTGTATTCGCCTACTACCGCTACGAGAGCGCGAAAATCAGGGCGTTCAGCGATATATAAAGCAAAGGGCCGGCTCTCGCCGACCCTTAATTTATTCCTTGACCTTATTGAGTCTTTCGATTTTCTTGGCGCGCTTGTAGCGGTAGAGAATGTTGTCCGCCCACTCGCCGTCGATTTTTATGAAGCCCTTGAGCTTCTTGTCCTTGATCGCGAACTGCTCGACGATCTCCTTGGACTTGCCGTAGATCTCGAGCCTCGCCGTCTGGACGTAGGGGCTCATATCCTCGCCGGTGAAATATGTAAAGCCCATCGTGTTGCTCTCGCGGTCGTACATCGAAAGATATCCGTCCTTCACCTCGGCGCCGTCGAGCTTCTTGGAAACCGTCTGACCGATGACCGCCTTCGTCAGCTCGACCGCCATGTCGTCGAGACCCGACTCAAAGATGAATATCTTCTCCTTGAAGGAGTTGTAACCTGCGACGACGCGCTTGTTGATGTTGCGAAGATTGCTGTACTTCTCCTCGAGCTCCTTGTCGCAGAGCTGGTAACGGTCGATTTTCGGAATAAGATATATCATGAAGCGGTTCTTCATATCGTTGTACAGGATCGGATATGTCAGACGCGCGCTGTGTCCGCAGGACGGACATCTCCACGCGAACAGACCGCCGTCGAGCACCTGCTCGCGCAGCTCCCTGTCAACTGTCGCGTTGACGCTTGTATATACGACTGCCTTGCTCAGCTCTCCGCACATAGGGCATACGACAGCCTTGTTCACCTTTTTTTCGGGCATGGACTAACACCTCTTTTAGCTTATTATACCAACATTGTTGAGTTTTCACAAGTAAATTTGAAAAAAATATTGATTTTATTAAAATAATCTGTTTTAATACCTGCTTGTTTATCACGATTTATGTTGAGTTATCACTGTTAAAACATAGGAAAACACTTGATTTTTTTGGAATTAAAAGTTTATCACGGTTTATGTTGAGTTATCTATATACAAGGCTTTTGTTGTAAAATTTGTTGTAAAACAAAAGCGGACTGTTGTAAACAATCCGCTCTATCAATCGTTATGCTAGTTTCATATATTCGTCGGTTTCATCAAACGATGTCTGTAAGCACTGCATATCAAGTTCTGTATAAACATCAAATGAAATGTTTATATTTGAATGACCTAAAATCTGCTGTAATACTTTCGGGTTTTTACACTTCTCCGCAAACCGGCTGGCAAATGTATGTCTGAAAGTGTGCGCTGAAAAATGGGGAAGTAACAACGGCTCTCTGTTTTCTTTTTCTGCCTGCTCTATCTCCTGTGCATTATACGCCTTTGTGATTCTGTCTATTGCCGTATAGATGCTTGGCTGAGTGTATACTTTACCTCTCTGGTTAGTAAAAATAAACCCCTGCACACCGTCAATAGACGTTGTATTTAAGCCGTGTTCTGTTTGGCTTAACATTTCTGCTTTCAATGCTTTTGCTACGTCGCTATACATAGGAATTGTACGTATTGATGTTTCTGTTTTGGGCGTTGAGATATGCAAACATCCTTTTCCATCAGCTTCTTTGTAATACGAAAAACTTTTCTCAATTCTGATTTTTTTATTTGAGAAATCAATGTCTTTTGTTGTGAGTGCAAGCAGTTCATTTAATCTGCAACCTGTTCGCAATAGGCAAACAAATAAATTGTACCAATGGTGATAGATGGCTGAGTTTTTTACAAAATTGATAAATGCACTTTCTTCCGCTTTACTTAAAGAGTGTCTTTTCTTCCTAGAGAAATCAAATTCTGATTTTACCTCGGCAATCGCGTCTTTGGTAGGATTCTCTAATATCTGCTTTTTTCTTTTTGCAATATCAAATGCGCTTACTAAATAAGAGTTGATAATTTCAACTGTTCTCCCTTTTATGCCTTGATTTATAAGCAGATTTTCATAGAAGGATATTAAAACCTCGCTGTCAATGTCTTTAATATACATACCGCCAATAGTTGGTCTTACGTATTTATCATAAGAACCGCGATACTGATTCTCAGTGCTAGGTTTCAAGCCCTTCTTTCTCTTTTTCTCCAGCGATTTTTCAAATAATTCGTTTAATGTCGTTTTAGCTTTTGTACCGTCAATGCCGTTTCTTAAATCTTCTGCAATCTGTTTTTCTTTATCTCGTAAGCAAATATCTTCACGCTTTCCAATAGGCGTCTTGTCAGTGGAAGTTAATTTCCAAGCGTACACATAAGCATATTTGCCTGAAATATTTTTGTATTTGAAGCAGTATCTGCCATCGGAACGTTGGCTTTCGCCATCTTTCAAAATTCTTCCTTTGAAGTCTTTTCGTTTTTCTGACATGTTTTTTCCTCCTTTTAACTATGTACTTGCAGGATAAAAAAAACATGGTATAATATAACCGTGTAGGCTTTTCCTGCACATACATATCGGGTTAGCCGTTTGTCTGTGGAAGGGTAGGCGGCTAACCTTTTATTTTGTGTTTTCCGCTAATAGCGCTATTGCCTTTAGAATCGTTTGTGTTTTGTTTAGCTGTAGCTTTTCGGCTAGTTCTTCAAGCAGTTTGTTTTCGCTCTCATTAAGCCTTAAATACAGCCTTATATCCTTACGATCTTTATCGGGCAAATGCGGTCTGCCTGTGCGTGGGCTAATAGGTATCACCTCACTTTTATTGTCGGTACAATAATTATAATACTGTACGCACAATAAGTCAATAATTCTTTCATTTTTCTATAAATTAAAATTTGTTATTTTAATAAAACAAAGGCAAAAACCCTCATAAACACTGGCTTTTGCTATGATTTGGGCGATAGGATTTTTGTTTTACAACAGATTTTACAACTTTTTATCCGTACAACCAGAAAAAATAGAGCCTGTCGGCACTAAAACACGGCAGGCTCTATTTCGCTCAGAATCGCCCTGTATTCGAATTTTACAGTTAGTAGTGTAATTATATTACTGTTTGTATAAAACGTAATACAGGCTAATTCTCGTAAAAACAACGCTGTTATACTTGTGCTTGTGTCCTTTGTGCCGTGTATGCCGATACAGACAGTGGCGTGAGGTCAAGTTTGTAGTTATCAAATGCGCTAGTTTCCAATTCGGTTTTGTTGCTCAAAATAACGCCGTCAAGTTCCTTTCCCTCGCCGATAACCTCAAAAAGCTGCTTGCCAAAATCAGAGTCCGCAAAGCATTCAATTTCAGTTGCCGAGACAGAGGGAGCAATGGCTATTTTTTCGATCAAAGTGACGGCACTCTGTGCAAACTCCAAATAAACCTTTGCTTTGTCCTCAGGCAGATAAATATTCACTAAAAAATCTTTGTCCTCGGCAATAGTTTTAGCGGCTCGGAGGAATGTAAAATGCTCTCTGTTTCGCGCAATGATGATTTCAAAATCTCGCTGATTAGGAACAAAGTTTGTATCTGTCAAAAGCCAGTAATCGTTAGAATCAAGTTCGGCTGAATTAGGTGCTGACAATACAGATAACTTTTTGATCGTTTCCGCATAGATTTCTGCAATCAAATTCTTGCTCTTTTCAGCTTCCGCGGATAGCTTGCTAATCAGTTCACCGTTTAACTCTCTGGCAACATCGGAAGCATATCTGTTTTTGTTATACTCCTGTTCTTGCCGAATTGACTGTGCCGATTTATAAAAAATTTTGAGTAAATCTTTCATTTGTGCTACGATTAAATTAATCATTGCTTATTTCTCCTTTAGAATTAGAATTTTTTAGAATCCTTTTCCGCCCATCGCGGAAAACAAGAATAATCGTAATAGTTTCGTTTCCTCTATTTTTTTCAAGCTTTGCAAGCCGCTGTTCGGCTCGGCGCAATTCATTGAAAAAAAGCAAGCCAATACCCCCATTTTTTGTTAAATATTCTTAATTAGAATTAAGATTTGCCGTCCTCTAAACGGTCAAGCCGCTGTGAAATTTCGTTTATTGTAGCCGTGTCGTTGGCTAATTGTAGTATTTTGCAACACGCGGAATATCGCAGCTGTTCGTTTTTGCTGTCAAGAAATTCAATCAGCTTGTTTGCCGCCGCATAGCTTACTTTCGTCAACTCGCTTGAAACAGTGTCAAGCATTTTTCGACGTAGTTCGGAAAAGCGCTTTTGAAAATCAGCGTCCCTGATTCGTTTGGAAATCGTCTGCTCTGTCACGCCTAACAAAGCGGCGGCTTGTTTTTGTGTTGGACTGTTTAAGAGCGCAACCATTATCTGTTCATCGGATACTCTCACGCTTTTTCACTCTCCAAAATCTCAAGCGGCAATTTTGGAAAATCATGTGCGATTGAGTTCAAAAAGAAAATTCTTTCCGACTTGTCCATTGTAAAACGCCGCGTTTTGATTGCACCGCCATTTTTCTTTTTGCGAAAAATAATTACAGTATCGGAGCGAGGATTTTTTACCAGTACCGTTTTAATCGGCACACTTTTTTCGATTGCAAAAATCGATGTCAAATAGCTATAATAAATTGTTGCTATATCCTCATTGTACATAGTCATTTGTATATCACTTCCTAGTTACCTTGTTGTATAGTTTGTTAGTATAAATAATACGTTTTTCTTAAATACCAAAAACCTTGTTTTTGTTAGTAAATAACTGACTTTTTCGTGTGATTTAGTGGCGCAATTTTTACAAAATAATTCCCTCGCACTGAAAATCAAAATCGCCGCCGCTTCTCAAAATGTCTGCTTGCTTCAAACAGTAGCCGATCCAAATTCGAGCGTCAAATTGATCTCCTTTACTAACCACACGGCAAACTTTTCTCCTGCTTTTTTTATTAACAGATTCCTTAAATCTGACAGCCGCGTTATACGCAGATTTTGTCTTTGTTCCAACTAGCGATAAATGACAATGCGAACGTGTCTTTTTCCCACAAATTTGCTTTTTAGGTCTACCGCGTTTTCCTTTATTTTGGGGCTTGTTTTGTGCTGTTTGGCTTTCAGTAGTAGAGTAAATAGCTAACCAAGAAACGCCGTCCAGATTGGCGTAGTACCGCAGTTTTGCCGCGATTGCTAAAAATTCACGCTCAGTCAATCCAGTTTCAAATAAATATACTGCGTATATTCGAGCCGGTAGTTTCAAATCGTTTAATCTGAATTTCATTATCCTGTAATTTCGTCGAGAAAATCATCAAGTTTTGGTGCAATAATTCTCGTTGTACGCCCAAAACGCACAATCGCATTTGCATTTTCTGCCATCTTTTTTACAGTGTTTTGTGACACTGCATATCGCGCCGCCGCTTCCGAATACGTTAACAAATGCTGTTTGCTTGTGTCCAACTGTTTTGTTCTCGCTCGCATAATTGATCTCCTTTCATACAAAAATAAAAAACCATAAAAACAATGTCGGTTCAGCGGTTCATCGTTTTATGGTTTTATGGTTTTAGAGTTTTCTTTTTTTTAGTTTTCTTTGTTTTCTTAGTTTACAATTATTATAACATTTTAACAATCATCTGTCAACAATTATCTAGTTGTATGTTGATATTCTATAGTTTTTACAATAATGTTATAAATCGACGGAAAAAACTGTAAATTCCACTAATTGGGTAATTGTTGTAAATTTGTTGTAAATTGCATTTGCCTAGTTAGCATTTTGTTGAATTATACAGGATTTATTTACGGTTTAGTCTTGATTTTATTAAAATAATCTGTCATAATATAATTTAGAAATATAAAGCGCCGAGGCGCGTAAGGAGACATAGATATGAGTCAAGCGATTATTGATAAGGTCAAAAGCACCATGAACACTGCCGCCGACACCATCACAAACGTCGCGCAGAACTTTGTTGAGAAGAACCGCACAAAGGCAAAGCTCAACCGCCTGAGAATGGTGATGAAAAGCGAGAGCGAGCTGATGAACCGCGCATATATCGCGCTGGGCAAGGAGTATTATGAAATGCTCAAGAAGGGCGACATCGCCGCCGCGGACGAAAAGCAGAAGAACCTGCTCGGAGTTATCGACAACAGCAAGGCAAAGATCGCAAAAGCCCGCGAGTGCTACCGCATGGTTCTTGAAAGCCAGAGCGAATTCGTTTACTCCGTCACCAACATTCCCGAAAGCAAGCCCGCCGAGGTCAAGCAGGAGGACGTTGTGGATATCACCGTAGCCTGCTCAAACGAGGACGACTACGACTCAAGCCCCTTTGAGGCGGCAGCGGAAAAGGCGGAAGAAGCCGCCGAGAAGGTTGAGGACGCCGCGGAAAAGGTCGCAGAAGCTGCCGCGGACGGGAAGGAACACATCGTCAAGGCGGTCAAGGAAGCCCTTGACGAGGAGTATCCCGACGGCGAGCCGTTCTGATATAATTCAATAGCGTACCACAATAAAAAGGACAGGATTTTCACCCTGTCCTTTATTGCTTATATAGGGGATTTTTACTTTGCTGATCAGCAGAAGTAAACGTCCATCTCGCCCTTCTCACCGTCAGCTACGAAGTAAGCCTTGCTCTCTTCGGGCTTGAGGTAAACAGCGATTTCCTTAGCGTCCTTGCCGATGGTCTTCTTGATGTTCTCGAGAACGTCCTTAGCCGCAACCTGAACGCCGCCGAACTCGATATAGAAATCAGCCTTTGTCTCAACGGTCTTAGTCTCAGCGATCTTAGCCTCAACAGCCTCGGGCTTCTTGGGAGCAGTCTTCTTGGGAGCCGCTTTCTTTGCGGGAGCCTTCTTAGCGGGAGCCTTCTTCTCAGCCTTAGCCTCAGCCTTTACTTCCTCAGCCTTAACCTCGGCAGCCTTAACCTCGGCAGCCTTAACCTCGGCAGCCTTAACCTCAGCCTTTACTTCCTCAGCCTTTACCTCGGCAGCCTTAACGGTCTTCTTGGTTTCCTTCTCCGCAGCAGCGGTCTTCTTGGTTTTTGCCATAACAAACTCCTTCTTTCAATTTGATTTATGATATTATTATTAATGTCTTTTCTAACATTGACTATATTATACATATGAGTATTTTAATTGTCAATAATCACAAATTATTTTTGGCGGTTAATACATATTTCGAAAAATTAAAAATTTCTGTTGGTGAATTTTAACAATGTTTTTCGGTGTAATTTGTCGATAATATCGTCTTGACAGCGTTTATCTTGCAATCGCCCTCCCTCTGTGATAAAATGACCTTGTAATCTGACAGAGGGGTATATTTATGTTTCTTGAAAACTTTCTCGTGATCGGACAGCAGGTAGTAGTGCTGTTCATTCTCATAGCCGTCGGCTTTGTCTGCGGCAAAAAGGGCGTGATCACCGAGCACGCCTCAAAGGTCATGACCGACATCGTGCTCTACGCCGTAACGCCGTGCGTAATGATCTCGGCATTTCAGCGCGAATTCTCCGCGGAAACGCTCGGCAAGGTCATCACAGCCGCCGCTGCAGCGTTCCTGATACTTGCATTATCTGTGCTTTTGGCGCGGCTCGTATTCAGGCAAAAGGATATCTCAAGGCGGAAGGTGCTGCAGTTCGCCGTTATATTTTCAAACTGCGGCTTCATGTCCCTGCCGCTGCAAAAGGAGCTTTTGGGCGAGGACGGCTGGTTCTTCGGCTCGATCTTCGTCGCGGTTTTCAACATAGTGGTCTGGACATACGGACTGTTTGACATGAGCGGCGACAAAAAGCAGCTGTCAATAAAACGTCTCGCGCTCAACCCGGGAATCGTCGGAGCTGTCGCGGCGATCCTGCTCTTTGCGCTCAGGGTACAGCTTCCGCCGGTAATAGCGCAGCCGATAACCCACCTCGCGAATCTCAACACTCCCGTTCCGATGCTGATAATCGGCTTCTATCTCTCGCAGGCGGACTTCAAAAAGGCTTTTTCCGACAAAGGAACCTTCCTCGCGTCAGCCTTCAGGCTGCTTGTGATCCCGCTCGCCGCATCGCTCATTATGGTGCTGTTTAAGCTCGACCGAACGATGATAATCGCGTTCACGATCGCCTGCTCTGCGCCGACCGCCGCGACAACGACAATGTTCTCGGCGAAATTCAACCGCGACACAGAGCTCTCCGTAAGCGTTGTAGCCGCCACGACCCTGCTCTCGCTGTTAACGATGCCGTTGATAGTATCGGTAATATGGAGCCTGTGTTAACTGCCAACTGCCAACTACCAACTACTAACTACCAACTGTCAACTACCAACTGCCAACCACCAACTACCAACTACTAACTGCCTACTACTAACTACCAACTACTAACTACCAACTACTAACTACCAACTTCTAACTACCAACTTCTAACTACCAACTACCAACTACCAACTACCTACTAAAAAACAGAGGCAACCGCCTCTGTTTTTTTCATATCACTTCTTCTCGCAGATCACTATGTATCTGCCGAAGCCGCCGTGACCGTCGGGCGTACAGGTTATCAGCGTCATAAGCTGTCTGCCGTCCTTGATATAGATATCGCCCGTGTCGTTCGGAGCTACCGACTTGAAGTCGATGACCTCGTAATCGATTGTCTCCCAGTAATTTGTAAAGCTCACAGTGTCGCCGGGATCGAGCCTTTTTATGTTGTCGAAAAAGATCCTGCCGATATATCCCGTGTGACCGGCGATAGCGACGTTCGTGTCCTTCTCGTCAATGGGAAGCGAGGTGCCGCACAGGTGCGCCGCTCCGTAGCTCATAACGCTGTCGTTCGCGCCGAGATAAACGGGCAGATACAGATCGATCGACGGCGCGGAAAGATAGCCGTAGAGGTTATTCAGCCCGTACCTGCTCATGTCGAGCGCCGCCTTCTCGTAATTTATGGTATCGACGGTGCCCTGATTGTGGAAGATCGACGCGTTGTAAGCCTTGCTGTCGCTGTAGAGCTTATCGAGGTCGTACTCAAAGCTGACGGAATAGCTGTAGGTGCGCACTCCGTAGCTGTCGATCGGGTAGCCTTCCTCGTCGATCTCACCCTTTTCAAGCGCCTCCTCAAAGGACTTAGAGGTTATGCCAAGCTCCTTCGCCTTTTCGGGCTCGTCCTCCTTTATTACATGGTCGAGCGTTTCGGAATACTCCTCAATGACGCTGTTCGCACGCTGCTGACCGATGAAATTCGAGACCGTCGGGAACAGCAGAAAGCCGATTCCCGTCAGCAGAATAATGATCGCGACGACGGTCAGTATTTTTCTCCACATCAGCTCTCACCGCCCTTGGTTTTACGTCCCTTGCCGCGCCTTACAGCGAGAACCACGACGGCGGCGACAACGAGAAGGAATACGCCGATTCCGATGATTATCGTCACGTAGCTCAGCTTGTAGCCGAGGACATACATGGAGCTTTTTCCGCTGTCAACCGCCCTGACCGCCTTGTTGTCGACAATCTTGTTGCCGTCGTCGTCAACGACGATATCGGGGTCGTCGGGAACGCGTTCGCCGCGGACAAGCAGGCGGTGCGTGTTTACGGTGTATGGCGTACAGGTCATAAGCGTGACATAGTCCTTGCCCTCGGTGACATAGAGGTCGTTGACATCGTTAGGCAGTACGGTCTTTATCTGGTCGACCTTGTATTCGAGCACACGGTCGAGAACGTGTATGTAGAACAGATCTCCCTCCTCCATATCGAGAAGATAGTCGAAAAGCGTCTTGGACGGGAACGCCGAGTGAGCGGAAATTACGCTGTGGGTACCGGGACCTCCAATCGGCAGAGAGGTGTTGTTGAGATGACCCGCGCCCTTCTTGAGAACCTCGTCGGAGGTGCCGTGGTAAATGGGCAGATATACGTCGATCGAGGGAATATCGATATAACCGATAAAGCCGTTGCCGTCAACGTCAAAGGTCTCATCGTAGTGAGCGCCGATTTTCTCGTAGGATTCAATATCAAACGGGTCGGTGAGGACTACCGTGTCGGTCAGGCTGTTGTTGTAGCTCTCGGCGTCGGCAAAGAGGTCTTTGATAACATCGGGATCCATCTTCTCGACCTCCATCTGCTTTTGTCGAGCCTCGCTGCGGTCGTTTATGTTGTTGACGACCGAGCTTACGAGCGGATAGAGCAGAATGCCCAGACCGGCGGTAAATATCAGTATGATCAGAATAATCAGCAGGCGTTTTTTCATTTTTTACCTCGCACGGGAAAGAATAGGTTTATTATACACCTAAATCTCCGTCATTTCAACCGTTCAATTTCACCTTGCGCGCAGACTGTTTTTGTGGTATTATTTTTTTATTCATAAAACAAAAGACCGGAGCGAACCCCGGTCTTTGAAAAACGCATTAATTTACTTGATGATCTCACCGTCTACTGTGCCGCCGAGACCAGCAGCATTGCTCTCGTCGGTATCAATGTGCATTGCGGGAGCGTACTTGGGACTTACGCGGATAACAACGTCGCCGAATACTGTAGCTCTGCCTGTACCCTCGCCTACCTTGACGGAAACGATCTCCTTGTCCTTAAGACCGAACTCCTCAGCGGTTTTGGGATCGAGGTGAACGTGTCTCTGAGCGGCGATAACGCCCTGAGCGATCTCAACCTCACCCTCGGGTCCTCTGAGAATGCAGCCGGGTGTGCCGGCAACGTCGCCGGATTCCCTGATGGGAGCGGCAATGCCGAGCTTGCGGGCGTCGGTGAGGCTGACCTCAACCTGATCGTCGGGTCTTTCGGGACCGAGGATAGACATTGTCATCTCACCTCTGGGACCGACTACTGTGACCTTCTCGGTGCAGGCGAACTGACCGGGCTGTGAGAGATCCTTCTTGTTTGTGAGCTGATGACCCTTTCCGTAGAGAACGTCGAGGGTCTCGCGGGTTACGTGCACATGATGCGCGGAGGTTTCAACCATAATTTTCATAGATATACCACCTATCATAATAATTTTGATAGCTTTATTGTACTACGGTTTTACATATTTTTCAAGTCTTTTTGAAGCGAGGTTTTTAAGATGTATCAAACATGGGAAGAATTGCAGGCAGCGTGCGAAAACTGCCGTAAATGCGGACTCTGCGAAACGCGTCACAACGTCGTTGTCGGCGTCGGCAATCCAAAGGCGCAGGTGATGTTTATCGGCGAGGGACCCGGCGAAAACGAGGATCTGCAGGGCGAGCCGTTCGTCGGACGCGCGGGCAAGCTGCTCGACAAGATGCTCGACGCGGTAGACCTGAACAGACACAGCAACATATATATCGCGAATATAGTAAAATGCCGTCCGCCGCAGAACCGCGACCCTAAGCCCGAGGAGCAGGAGCAGTGCATTCAGTGGCTGCGCAACCAGGTAAAGCTCATACGCCCGGAGATCATAGTATGCCTGGGAAGGATAGCCGCGGCGCAGATAATAAAGCCCGACATAAAAATCACAAGGGAGCACGGAATGTGGTTCGAGAAAAACGGCGTACTGATGATGCCGATGCTGCACCCGGCGGCGCTGCTTCGCGACCCGAGAAAAAAGCCCGAGGCGTTCGAGGATTTTCTCAGGCTCAGGGATAAGCTCGCCGAGCTCAACGAGAGCTGACTCACAATCGGAGCGAAGCGACCCTACACTACCAACTACCAACTACCCAACTGCCAACTCAAAATAAAATTCACTCTTGATTGATTACCCGTTCTGTGGTATAATACCATAGAATGGGTAAATTAGTATCTGAAAGGAAGGTTTTGAATGATAAAACCAAATATATACCGCACCGTGAGCTGCGGTGAGCTCAGAGAAGAAAACATCGGTCAGCAGGTCCGCGTCGCGGGCTGGGTCGAGAATATCCGCGACCACGGCGGCGTTATGTTCCTCGATATCCGCGACGAATACGGCGTTCTCCAGGTCGTTGTACACGACGACAACCTGCTCAAAAATATCAACAAGGAGTGCACCGTCACCCTCAGCGGCGAGGTCGTCAAGCGCGACGAGGAAACTATCAACAAGAAAATCGCCACAGGCTACGTCGAGGTTCACACCGAGGATATCACCGTTCTCGGCAAGTGCAAAAACGTACTTCCCTTTGAGGTTGCTACCTCCACAAACACCGGCGAGGACGTTCGTCTCAAATACCGCTTCCTCGACCTCAGAAATCCCAAGGTTCACGAGAACATTCTGTTCCGCTCAAGGGTAGTCGCCTTCCTGCGCGAAAAGATGCAGGAGCTCGGCTTTACAGAAATCAATACACCTATCCTCTCGACCTCCTCACCCGAGGGCGCGAGAGATTACCTTATCCCGAGCCGCAAGCATAAGGGCAAGTTCTACGCTCTGCCGCAGGCCCCCCAGATCTTCAAACAGCTGCTCATGGTATCGGGCTTTGACAAGTACTTCCAGATCGCACCCTGCTTCCGCGACGAGGACGCGCGCGCCGACCGTTCGCCGGGCGAGTTCTATCAGCTCGACTTCGAGATGGCTTTTGCGACTCAGGAGGACGTTTTCGACATCGCAGAGCAGGTGCTCTACGAGACTTTCTCGAAATTCACGGACAAAGAGGTCAGCAAGCCGCCGTTTGCCCGCATTCCCTTTGCTGAGGCTATGGTAAAGTTCGGCACCGACAAGCCCGACCTCAGAAATCCGCTCATCATCAAGGAAATCAGCGATATGTTCGTCGAGACCGACTTCGCTCCCTTCCGGAAAAAGACCGTCCGCTCTATCAACGTCCCCGGCGCCGCTTCACAGAGCAAAAAGTGGTTCAAGCGCATGGAGGAATTCGCGCTCTCGATCGGCATGAAGGGTCTGGGCTACGTCAAGGTCAATGACGACCTCACTTTCGACGGTCCCATTGACAAGTTCCTCAAGCCCGGCGACCGCGAGGAGCTTATTGAGCGCAACGGCTCAAAGGCAGGCGACGTTATCTACTTCATCGCGGACTCCGCCGTCGATGCTCCGAAGCTCGCGGGTCAGATCCGCACCGAGGTCGCGACACGTCTCGGTCTTATCGACGAGAGCCGCTTTGACCTCTGCTTCATCGTGGACTTCCCGATGTTCGAGCGCGACGAGGACGGCAAGATCATCTTCACCCACAACCCCTTCTCAATGCCGCAGGGCGGTCTTGAGGCGCTCAACACTATGGATCCCGAGGAGATCCTCGCTTACCAGTACGACATCGTATGCAACGGCGTAGAGCTCAGCTCCGGCGCTGTCCGCAACCACGATATTGAGATAATGAAGAAGGCGTTCGACATGGCGGGCTACTCCGAGGACGACCTCAAGGCTAAGTTCTCAGCCCTCTACAACGCGTTCCAGTACGGCGCTCCGCCTCACGCTGGAATGGCTCCCGGCGTGGACAGAATGATCATGCTCCTCACGGGCGAGGAAAATATCAGAGAGGTAATCGCCTTCCCGATGAACTCCAACGCACAGGACGTACTCCTCGGCTCACCCGGAGAGGTGACCGAGCAGCAGCTCCGTGAGGTTCACGTAAAACTGAGATAAAAGGACTGAATATATATGGTAACAAGAGAAGACGTTGAAAACATCGCCCTGCTCTCAAAGCTCTTTGTCCCCGAGGAGGAGCTTGACGGACTGACAAAGTCCATGCAGGAGATAATCGACTTTGCCGACGCCATCAACAACGCTCCCGCGAGCGACGAGGGCTTCGACTGCATCAACAACCTCTCCAACGTGTTCCGCGAGGACGAGGTAATCCCCTCCTATCCCGCTGAGGAAATCCTCAAAAACGCTCCCGAGCAGGCTGAGGATCATTTCCTTGTGAGAAACAGAGAATAGGAGGCGCACATGGGTACTATCGCTAAAATACACGAAATGCTCGTAAACAAGCAGGTTTCCTGCGAAGAGCTTACAAAGAGCTATCTCGACGAGATCGGGAAAGCGAACGCCGAGCTTAACGCCTACGTCTGCGTTACGCCCGAAGCCGCTCTGGAAGCCGCTCAGGCTGTCGACAAAAAAATCGCCGCCGGTGAGGAGATCGGCGCGCTCGAGGGCGTTCCGATGACCCTCAAGGACAACATGTCCACCAAGGGGATCGAGACCACCTGCTGTTCAAAGATTTTAAGCGGCTACAAGCCGATTTTTGACGCTACCGTCTGGGAGATTCTCAAGGCTCAGAACGCGGTTCTGCTCGGCAAGACCAACATGGATGAGTTCGCAATGGGCTCCTCCTGCGAGAACTCCTGCTTCGGCGGAGCGGCTAACCCCTTCAATACAAATCACGTCGCCGGCGGCTCGTCGGGCGGCGTATCCTCGGCTGTCGGCGGCAACATCGCGGCTTACGGCCTCGGCTCCGACACAGGCGGCTCTATCCGTCAGCCCGCGTCCTTCTGCGGCGTTGTCGGACTCAAACCCACCTACGGCGCTGTTTCGCGCTACGGTCTTATCGCCTACGCGAGCTCCCTCGACCAGATCGGATCTATCACCAAGAGCGTAGAGGACGCTTCTCTCGTCTTTGACGCGATCGCAAAGCAGGACAAGCGCGACTCCACCTCTGTCGGCGGCGGCAACACCTATGCCACGCTGGGCAACGACATCAAGGGCATGAAGATAGGCATCGCGCGCGAATACCTCGACGGCGTCCGCGACGACGTAAAGGAAGCGGTTCTTGCGGCGGCTGAGGTCTACAAGAGCCTCGGCGCTCAGATCGTATACTTCGATCTGCCTATCCTGAAATTTGCTCTGCCTGTATACTATATTATTGCGTGCGCGGAGGCTTCGTCTAACCTCGGACGCTACGACGGCATTCGCTACGGCTACAAGACCGCGCACTACACAGG
>NZ_JAHLQB010000026.1 GCF_018918205.1 Lachnoclostridium sp. MSJ-17
AACGTATTCGTGAATCTACTGTACTTTTTTTAGTGTGTACTCACTGTAATTTCTTGAGTAATTACTCAAAGAACATTACGGGTTCTTCTTACTTTTCGTTGTTCAATTTTCAAGGTCCTATGCGCTTTTTTCGGTGTTTTTCGGCCTCTCTCAAGACCGCCTCACCTCAGCAGCGCAAGAGCTATTATACATCATTTCCTCCGCCTTGTCAACACTTTTTTGAAAATTTTTCAAAAAATTTTTAACACTCAACAATTGGCATTGAACAGATTATATATGCTCCGCGTTTTGTGAGTTAGTTTATTATATCGCACTATTTGCCGTTTGTCAATAGGTTTTTTTAAGAAATTTTTCTTGACAATTCTCCCTTATATATATATAATAGAAACAACGACAACTGAAACCCCTGAAAAACTATGACGGGAATAAGATATAAGACTGATGGCTCAGAGAGCTGCCGTTTGGTGCGAGGCAGTGCGGAGGCTTATATGTATAGCTCATCCCCGAGTTTCGCGCGTGACACTTAGCGCGCGACGCTTGACAGCGTTATCTGTCAGGACCTTGTTGGAGGTCTGTAAGGGATATGCGGCAACGTATATCTGAATTTGGGTGGTACCACGATTTTTATCGTCCCTTAATACAGCCATAGCTGTTTTTAGGGGCTTTTTTGTTGCGAAAATATTTGGAGGTTATACTAATGAAACCGTCTTATCAAAAGTACATTCCGTTCAAGCAAATCGACATTCCCGACCGCACCTGGCCGAACAAGGTCATCGACCATGCGCCTGTTTGGTGCAGCGTCGATCTTCGCGACGGCAACCAGGCTCTTATCGATCCTATGACCCTCAAGGAAAAGCTCGAATTCTTCCACGCTCTTGTCGACATGGGCTTTAAGGAAATCGAGATCGGTTTTCCGAGCGCTTCGGAAACTGAGTACGAGATCTGCCGCGAGCTTATCGAAAACAACCACATTCCGGACGACGTAACTATTCAGGTTCTCGTTCAGGCTCGTGAGCACCTCATCCGCAAGACCTTTGAGGCGATACAGGGCGCGAAAAATGTAATCGTACACTTCTACAATTCCACCTCGACCTTACAGCGCAAGGTCGTTTTCAAGACCGACATGCAGGGCGTTATCGACATAGCTGTCGACGGCGCGCGTTTGATAAAAAAGCTGACCGACGAGTACACCGGCGACACAAATATCCGCTTTGAGTATTCTCCCGAGAGCTTCAGCGGCACCGAGCCGGACAATGCCGTCGCAATCTGCGACCGCGTCATGGAGGAGCTCGGCTCGACAAAGGAGAACCCTGTTATCCTCAACCTGCCGAACACCGTCGAAATGTGCACCCCGAACACCTACGCCGATCAGATCGAATATTTTATCCGTCACCTCAAAAACAGAGAGGCGGCTATCATCAGCGTTCATCCCCATAACGACAGAGGCTGCGGAGTCGCGGCAGGCGAGCTTGCTCTGCTGGCAGGCGCCGAGCGCGTCGAGGGCACGCTTTTCGGCAACGGAGAGAGAACCGGCAACATGGACATCGTCACAATGGGTCTGAATATGTTCACTCAGGGCGTTGACCCCAAGCTCGACTTCTCGAATCTGCCCAAGCTGCGCGACATCTACGAGCGCTGCACAAACATGAGCGTCGACCCGCGTCAGCCCTACATCGGTGAGCTGGTATTCACCGCGTTCTCGGGTTCGCACCAGGACGCTATCAACAAGGGCTATCAGTACATGAAGGAAAGCGGCACCGAATACTGGGAAATCCCGTATCTGCCTATCGACCCCGCGGACGTCGGCAGAGAATATGAGCCGATCATCCGAATCAACTCCCAGTCCGGCAAGGGCGGCGCGGCATTCGTCATGAGCAACAACTTCGGCTACGATCTGCCCAAGCGCATGCACCCCGAGTTCTCGAAGCTGGTTCAGGCTAAGTGCGAGGCTCTCGAGCGCGAGCTCGTTCCGAAGGAGCTGTTTGAGGTATTCGAGGAAAATTATCTCGAGCACCCGATGAAGTACACCCTCACCAGAAGAAAGATTTACGAGGAAAGCGAGTTCGGAAAGGAATACGTTCACTTCAAGGGAAGAATGACGATAGACGACGGGAGCGAAATCAAGCTCCAGGGTACCGGCAACGGTCCGATCGACGCCTTCTTCAATGCGCTCAAGTCTGTCGGCATCGACAAGTACGAGTTTATCTCCTACAGTCAGCATGCGATTTCGCAGGGTTCTGACTCAAAGGCGGTTTCGTACATCGAACTGAGAAAGCCCGACGGCAAGAACATCTTCGGCATCGGCATCGACGCTAACGTAAACGTCGCTTCCGTACTCGGCGTGCTCAACGCTATCAACAGAGCCGAAGCAAACGAATAATAAATCAACACCCCGCTCAATCTCGAGCGGGGTATAATTTACAAAAAAAGAGCGCTTCCAAAAGGAAACGCTCACGCTTGGAGGCGACAGGCGGATTTGAACCGCCGCATCAGAGTTTTGCAGACTCGTGCCTTACCACTTGGCTATGTCGCCGTAACAAGATGTATTATATCATCAATTACGTGCTGTGTCAAGGAATTTTTTCAAAATCCTATACATCATATGCTGTGAAAGGAAAAATATGCGTGATTTATTAAAATATGCCGCCGAATGTACCGACGCACTCGACCGTCTGGGTATACGGTACGCGAGGGATATACGTTTTTCCGTGAACACAAGGGCAACCTCGCGGCTCGGACTGTGCCGCAAAAAGGGAGATCAATACGAAATCGAAATCTCTCACCTGCTGCTCGACGAACGCACTCCCGAGGACAGTCTGAGAGACACACTGTTTCACGAGCTGCTCCACACCTGCTACGGCTGCATGAAGCACACCGGACGCTGGAAGGCTTACGCGGACAAGGTGAACGCCGCATTCGGACAAAACATCAGGCGCGCCGCGGTTGTCGAGGACAGGGAAATTCCCGTGGAGCTGCTGCCAAAGGCAAATTATCTGGTTCGCTGCGAGAGCTGCGGCAACGAATACGGCAGACAGAAGCTCTCACCGCTGATTCAGCACCCGGAGCGTTACCGCTGCGGAAAATGCAAGGGCTTACTGAAAAGGATAAAGTAAAGGGTTCGGCGCTTGAATGCCGAACCCTGTTTTTTTATCAGTTGCCGTCGGGTGATTCATACTCGTCGCCCGATGGTATTGACGGAATATCGCTTGAGGAATCGTCGCTTGACGGCGGATCGGTCTCGATCTCGGGAATACTTTCGCTGCTCTGCGAGCTGCTTGACGGCTGATAATTTCCACCGCCGCCCGAGGAGGACTGGCTGTCATTGCTGCCGCTGTTGCTGCTCTCGTTCTCCGAGCCGCCGAGATTTGTATCGTTGTCTGCCTCTATGAACACTACGCCGTAATCAAGGTCATATGTGGACTTGAACAGTTCCTCGCTGTCAACCTCTTTGCCGTCCTTGATATAGATGCGCCACGCTCTGACCGTATAGGTCTTGCTTCCCTTGTCGGAGACCTCGTTGCGGGTGTGGATCTCGTCCCAGTAGTCGGACTTTACGCCCCAGACGGAAGCGTAGAGTGTGTTGCCGTCAACCCTGCACTCGAGGAACATCTGGAAATCAGTGGGATTGCTCAGAACGAGGTCAAGGTTGGGATAATCGATCGTCGCGTCAAGTCCCGTGGGAACGTAAGATGAAGCCCACTGGTGGTTGTGGCGCTCCTCAACCTCCATATTCGCGCGGATAGCCGCGTTGTAAATCGTTGAGCTCGCCTGGCAGATGCCGCCGCCGATGCCGTCGATGATCTTTCCCTCGGAGATAACGTGAGCCGACTTGTAGCCGTTGGACTCGAGGTTTGAGTCTCCGGTGCAGTCGTTGAACGACCAGTTTTTGCCCGACTCGATAACAGAGCCGTTGCACGCCGCGAGAGCTACCTTCATGTTGGAGGTTCCGTTCTCGGTGTTTGTGGAATAGGTCTCGTAGCTGCCGAGCTTTACAAGCTTGCTCTCAAGCGTTTTCGCGTCGACGTCAGCCTTTAATACCTCGGCGTCCGCGGTAATTTTGCTGGCGCTGTTTCCTTTGGCAAAGCCGTCCTTTATCTTAGCGCTGAGATCCTTGGCGTTGACCTTAAGACCGTTGACCGCCTCGGCAAACGAGAATCTGTCCTCCTCGTAGGGGCGGAACTCGGTGACATAGGCATTCTTTGGATTGCAGTCGTTCTCCTCACAGAGATTGCTCACGTTTTTGGTGATGGAATCCTCAGTTACCGTAGCCGTCACAGTGTAGCTGCTGCCGGACGTCGTCGCCGTGGGACTCTCGCCGTTTTCTTCGTCGGACTTGACCTTCGCGAGCACCTCGTCAATATTGTAGGTGTAGCTGAAATCGGCTTCCTTAAGCTGAAAATCCTTGCCGTTGATATTTATGTCAAAGGTGACAGGTGTAATAAACTTGTCCTCGTTCCTCTCGAGCAGCTTTTTTGCCTGCTCATAGGTTCTGCCGGATATATCTATCCCGGAGATCACGGTGTTCTCGGAAAACAGGAATTCTCCCTTTTCGGTGGTCTCGGGCTGCTTGTTCATCTGAAACAGCAGTACTCCCGCCGCGCCGAGAGCAACAACGACCGCCGCTGCGACGCAGGAAATGATGATTATCTTCTTTTTCCTGCCGTTGGGATTTAAATCGCCGCCGTTTCCGGGATTGAAGCCGTCCATGTAGCCTTCCGCGGCTACAGGCTTGCCCGAGGAAATATCCATGAGTCCGTCATTTCCCATAACCAGATAATCGGAATTTGGATTATAATTATTTTTGCCCATATTTTGCTCCTGAATCACAATGCCGTATTTATGTAAAGACAATACGCCTATTATTCTGATACATTATTATTCTACAATAAAATTTTCCAAAAATAAATAGGTAAATAAAGAAATTTAATCGCCCAGTTTAATTCTTTTTTTGTATAATATTAAATTTAAAATACCTGTTGAAATATTTGAAGATAAAAAGTATAATAGTATTATGTACATCTAAAACTTAAATAAACCTTAAACTCAAAAAAGCAAACGTGAAAAAACAAGAGGATTGGATATGAATATTTTAATCTTTACCGCTTCGACAGGCGGCGGACACAAGCGTGCCGCGGCTGCAATAGAAGCAAAAATCAACGCCCTCAGTCCCGAGACTGAGGTCAACGTCGTAGACGGCATGAAGGCGATCGGAAAATTTTACGACCGCACCGTATGCAAGGGCTATCACATTATGGCAACAAAGACTCCTTCGGTTTACGGCAAGCTCTACCGCCTGACCGACGAGAGCAAGCCTATCGCTAAGGCAGTCGTCAAATCAAACGAGATCATGGCGACCAAGCTGCTCGAGGTTATTGAGAAGTACAACCCCGACATCATCATCATCTGCCACGCCTTTATCACCAACATGGTTTCGCGCCTCAAGGGCAAGGGCAAGATCCGCGCCAAGGTCATCAGCCTAATCACAGACTACGACTCCCACCGCACCTACATATCGCCTAACATCGACGCCTTTGTTCTCGCCGAGCCCCAGATGAAGCGCAAGCTTTGCGAGGAATACGACGTCCCCGAGAGCAAAATCTTTCCGCTGGGCATCCCTACCTTCGACCGCTTCTCAGTAAGCGAAACTAAGGAGGAGATCTGTCACCGCGAAAGACTCAATCCGGACCTTCCGATCGTGCTGATGATGGCAGGCTCCTTCGGCGTGACAGGCGTGCTCGACTTCTACGAGCAGCTCGCAAAAAAGAGCGACAAGCTCCAGATAGTAGTAATTACGGGAAGAAATATCCGCCTGTTCGACCACCTCGACAAGAAAATCCAGGAGCTCGGCACCTCCAAAAACACAAAGCTTCTCTACTTTGTCGATAACGTTGAGGACTACATGCACATTGCCGACCTCATCGTAACAAAGCCCGGCGGTCTGACAGTGACCGAAAGCATCGCCTGCAATCTTCCGATGGCTATCTACAGCGCCTTCCCCGGTCAGGAAGCCGACAACGTAGATTTTCTCCTCAGACAGAACGCCGCATTTCTCGTTGACAAGAAAAACGGAGCGGACGAGATCCTTGAGCTGCTCAATTCTCCCGACAGGCTCAACGCCATGAAGGAAAGCTGCCGCCGTCTTGCGCTTCCGAACGCGGCAGAGGATATCTTCAATCTCGCAAAAAAGCTCTGCGGCGGTAATAATATATGAAGAAGCTGAAATCGATCATCGCGGCGGCGGTCTGCGTAAGCCTTGCCGCCTGCTCAGCGGCAACCGGCTTTTCGGGAAACGAGATTCTATCTGACAGCGTCAAGCGAAACAAGGACGTCTCAGTTACATATAACTACGCCGACGGCTGCCGCGAGGCTCCTACCGCCTACAACAGCTTTGCTAACACCGTCACGGGATTCTCGCTCAAGCTTCTCCGCAAATCATACGACGGCAAGGCAATGTCGATCGCTCCGTTCAGCGCCGCGGCTCAGCTCGGACTGCTCGCTAACGGCGCAAAGGGCGATACCCGCACCGCGATTCTTCTCGCGCTAGGCGGCGAACTTGACCTTGACTCGTTCAATATCTGCTGCTCCTACTTCAAGAGTCGCATGGAAAATGTCGGAAAAATCGCCCGCGCTCAGGAAACAGGCAATAAGGACGAAAATAAGACTCTCACTCTGGACGGCGCGCTTTTTATCAACGACAAGACCGACGTTCGCAGCTCGTTTTTGCAGGCTAACGCGGATTTTTACGGCGACGATATTATTCGTTACGACTTTTCAGCGGGCGCTGACAAGCTCGAGGAGTACACAGACGGCAAAATGACTCTTTCGGGCGACGAGAACATGGCTTCCTACTGCACTCTCTCGCTGAGCGACCTGTGGCTGAATCAATCTCTCAGCTGCGAGGAAATCCCTATGCAGTCTCAGAGAGCGCGCGGTATCATGAAATACACGGTCAACAACCCGCTCAAGGCTCTGTTCATCATGCCGGACGGCGATTTTGAACAGTACGTAAAGAGCTTCGACAGCGCGGAATACTCAAAGCTGCTCGAGAGCGTCGACTATACAAAACGGCAGGACGCTGTGATTCCCTCGTTCCAAACCGAAGCGCAGTCGGCTGACCTCGCGCCTGTTCTCGAAAAGGCAGGCTTGAACATTACTTCCGGCAAAGACAGCGATTTCGGCAATCTCACTCACGGCGGCGAACCCTCGCTCGATGAGTTCCGGTGCAGCGTGCCTTCTCTGTCCGCAGGCAACACGGGAATCGCCTCAGCCGCTACTGCGGACTCGGCAGGAAACAGTGAAAAATCCGGGGACGCGTGGATTTTTGACAAGCCGTTCATCTTTATACTCGCTGACAACGAAACCGGCATACCGGTTTATATTTCCACTGTAGAATAATAAACTGCGACCGGCGGCAAGCACCGCCGGTTTTTTGCGCTCAAAGCCAGCCGCTGAATAAATCCGCTTTACATTTTCCGCACAATGGTGTATAATATATAAGATTATGATTATTCAGGTGTGATTAGATGATTTATAACAACATTTTAGAGGCAGTCGGCAATACTCCTCTCGTCAAGCTCAACAGAATGTGCGACAAGGACAGCGCCGATATCTACGTCAAATTCGAGGCGCTCAATGTAGGCGGCTCAATCAAGACCCGCACCGCGCTCAATATGATAGAGCAGGCTGAAAAGGACGGGCTTATTACCGAAAATACGATTATTGTCGAGCCGACAAGCGGAAATCAGGGCATCGGTCTTGCTCTTGTCGGCGCGATCAAGGGCTACCGCACGATTATCGTCATGCCCGACTCCGTCAGTGAGGAACGCCGCAAGCTTATCCGTCACTACGGCGCTGAGGTCATGCTGATTCACGACGCCGGCGACATTGGCGCGTGCATCGAGGAGTGCCTTAACACTGCGCTCAAGCTCAAGGCAAAGAACCCGAATGTTTTTGTTCCGCAGCAGTTCGAGAACTACAACAACGTTATGGCGCACAAGAACCACACTGCGCTCGAGATCCTCGAGGATTGCGGCGACATCAAAATTGACGGCTTCTGCTCCGGAATCGGCACAGGCGGCACTATCACGGGCATCGGAGAGGTGCTCAGGGAAAGCAATCCCGATATTGAAATCTGGGTTGTTGAGCCTGAAAACGCGGCGATTCTCGCGGGCGGCACGATCGGCACCCATCTGCAGATGGGCATCGGCGACGGAATAATTCCGCAGATTCTCAACCGCGATATCTACGACCGGATCTACGTAGTCACCGACGGCGAAGCTCTCAGCACCGCCAAGCGTCTCGCGCGCGAAGAAGGTCTGATGTGCGGAATCTCGGGCGGCACCAACGTAGCGGCGGCGCTCAAGCTCGCCAAAAAGCTCGGCAAAGGCAAGACGGTCGTCACCGTACTTCCCGACACTGCCGAGAGATATTTCTCAACTCCCCTCTTCGAGGAATAAAACAGAAAAATACAGACACAGCGAAAGGTCGGCAAAACGCCGACCCTTTTATTATCTGTCCTCGTTTTCCACGATTCTCATGGCGACGGCGGTGATGTCGTCGTCCCTGATCTGATCGCGGCGGCGTATCGCTTCCTCGACAACCGCCTGCGCCAGCTCCTGAGCGCTGCCCTTGTGCCAGGTCCGTATCAGCCGCTCGAGCCATTTCTCGTCGCCTGTAACTGCTCCGTCCGAAACCATAACTACCATATCTCCTGCCGAAAGCTTCATTGTGTCAGTTGAAAATTTAATGTTGTTCAGAATCCCCGCGGGCAGCGACGGCATTTCGCGCGTGATTATCCTGCCGCCGCGGCGGATATACGTCATCGCCGCTCCCGCCTTTTTAAGTGTCAGCTCGCCGCTGTAAAGGTCAACCATTGCCAAGTCTACGGTTGACAAGCTCTCGTCTCCGCTCTTGATCATAAGCGCCGAGTTCACGATTTGCAGCGCGCTGTCCGCGCATAGTCCCGCGCGGAGCAGCCTGCCCATTGTCGACACCGCCATATTTCCGTCAACCGCAGCTCTGCCGCCTGTTCCCATTCCGTCACAGACAAGAGCGCAGGTTCTACCCATGCCGTCGTTGAAGTAGTCGATGCAGTCTCCGCAGAGCTTTCCGCCGCGGGCGATGTGCTGGTCGGAGCCGATTTCTACGTCAAACACCGGCAGCTCGCACATTGCCGCGCGGATAACGCCGCCGCTTTCGGTCATTGTCGGCAAATCAAACCGTCTGCCGCATGCCCTGCTGACCTCGCGCCTGAGCTGTCCCTCGCGCACGGTTTCACCCTTGCCGCTGAGCGAAAGCTCGACGCGCATTCTTCCGTTGTCGGAAATCAGACAGGACGCCCTCTCGGGAATCGCGCCGAGGGCGGCAAGAGCTTCGGTTATCCTGTCCTCAGCCTCCGAATCACAGCGCAGACTACCCTCAAACTCGCGGCTCAGGTCACCGAGAATATCGCTCACTCCCGCGAACTGACCCGCGACCGCGCCGCGAAGCTCAGCAATTCTTCTCTCGGCTTCCCTGCCCGCGACAAGCAGGCGGTAATGGCGGCTCACGGAATCCGCGATTTCGCCCTTTTTACAGCAGCTCTTGACAAAGCATTCCGCAACGTCGCTCTCGTCGAGCCTGCCTTTTTCCCGGAGAAGCTCCTCAAGCCGGAAAAAATCGTCGCGCGTTACACCGCCCTCGTGCTCGTAGCAGTACATTCTTAGACCGCAGCCCGTGCAGACGTCAGCCGCTACGTTTTCACAGACGCTCTCAAAGCCCGGGGAGTACATCTCACCAAGCCGCTTCGACACACTCTCGACGTCACCCTTGACATTTTTTATCGCGCGCGCCGCGGAGTCGAGCCGCATTATGACGCTCTTTTTCACAGTCTCGCCAAGCGCCGCAGAAGGCTCACGGACAAATACGGGGGCGATGAAGTTCCCGACGTCCTTCGGAATAAACATAAAGACCGCGGCTCCGACAGCGCACTCGAGCATTACGGACACCGGAAATGTGCCGCTGCCGAACGCGAGACTCATCACAACGCTCGTCACGGTAAAAACCGCAGCGCAGCCAATCTTGCGCAAGCCCGAGAACAGCCCCGCCATAAGACCGCCGAACGCGAACGCGCCGCAGAGAAAGCCCTGTTGAAAATCAGCCAGACTGAACACAGCTCCCGTTGCTATTCCGCTGACCGCGCCGCCCTGAACGCCGCCGTAACGCGCGCAGAGCAGCACAGCGACGACGGCGACTATCCTGCCGATGGAAACGCCCTCGATTGCCAGTCCGCCGAGCGAGAGGATCAGAACGCAGCCCGTCATCACCAGACAGGCGGTTTCCTGTCCAGTGCAGGCGGCGATTGAGCGCCTGTCGCCGACAAGACGTACCGACACCGCCATGAAGTAAGCCGCCGCTGCCGCGAGGAGTCCTTCGATCACACAGGCGGTAAACTCCGAGAGAGTGCTGCCGCTGCTGAAAAGCAGTGCAATTCCCGTGGCGAAAATCGGCACGAACGCCGTGAGCGGCGCGAACAGGCGGCTCTTTTTTACCCGCCCGAGGTCGCTGAACAGCCAGCGGACGCCGCCGATCGCAATCATCACGGCGATATAGCGGAAGCTGTCGGCAGGACTGAGGATAATATAGCCAAGTGTTGCGCCGAGCAGCGCTGAAATAAGACCGTCCTTCGGTACCGCCGCCGCAAAGGACGCGCCAAACGGGGCGAGTGTTCCGAGAACCGCGCCGCGTGAGGTAAGCACTCCGCAGCCGAAATATACCGCCTGACGCGCTCCGTATCTCAGAATGTTGCCCTGTGCCTCACGCTTACGTGGTATTGTTTTTACGCTTTCCATGCTTTCAACTTCCTTTTGATTTGTTGTAAGCTAATTATATCAATTTGTCCGCATGGGTTTTGTCACAGCCTGCATGGGAATTTTTCATTTCTTTACTTGTATACTCGGCTGATTTGGATTATAATGTAGCTACACGGAAGAAAGGATTTGTGTTTATGATTATCATGTCGGTTGATTTGGGAAAGGCGAGAACAGGCATTGCGGTCTGCGATAAAACGGAGTTTTTGGCCTCGCCTTATACGGTTATATTTGAAAAATCTCCGAAGGCGCTGCCGAACAAGGTAGCTCAGGCGGCTAAAGATGTCAAAGCGGAGCTGATCGTTGTCGGTCTGCCGAAGAACATGGACGGCAGCGAGGGTGAAAGCGCTCAGAACGCGAGAGCCTTCGCCGAAACACTCAGAGAGCTGACAGGTATTGAAACCGTCATGCAGGACGAGAGAGGTACCACCGTCACGGCACACAATTTTCTCAACACTACCAACACCCGCGGCAAAAAAAGAAAGAACGTCGTCGACGAGGTCGCCGCGACAATTATACTGCAGGATTACCTCGACAGCAGGAAAAACGGCTTAAAATAGCGAAATTTTGGCTCCGCAACCCGTAGTTGCGGGATTGTAAAGCGGAATGTATGGCGTTTTTCGCGGTTGCGTGATACAATTTAGCCATAACGAAGGAGGTAGAATTATGAATATCGAAACTGCAAACAGACTTTTGCAATACAGAAAAGAAAACAATCTCAGCCAGGAGGATCTCGCCGAGAAAATCGGAGTCAGCAGACAGGCGGTCTCTAAATGGGAACGTGCGGAAGCGTCGCCGGACACTGATAACCTTATCCGCCTTGCGGAGATCTACGGAGTCAGCCTTGACGAGATGCTGACGGGTAAAAAAACTCAGGCTGAGCCCGAACCCGAACCTCAGGAAGCTGAAAGCGGCACCGAGAGCTTTGAACCCGACCCTGATACCAATTATAAACAGTACGACAAGGTTTCATTTAAAAAGGGAATCCACGTCGAGAGCAAGGACGGCGACAAGGTTCATATCTCATTCAAGGACGGCGTAAATGTCTACGAGAAAAGCGGCGACAAGGTTCACGTCGGCTGGGACGGAGTCAATGTCAACGAAAAAGGCAAAAACCGCGTTTATACCGACGAGAACGGCAACGTTATGGTCGACGAGGAGATAGTAAACGCGCACTGGACGAATTCGCACTATAAGATACTTATAAAATTCCCGTTCTGGGCAATAGCCTTGGCGGCGTTCCTCGCATGGGGCTTCAGCGGACTCTGCTTCGGCTGGGCGCTGAGCTGGATATGCTTCTTCTCAATTCCGCTTTACTACTCGCTCATCGACGCGATTTTCAAGAAGAATCCCTCACATTTTGCCTTCCCTGTTCTCACTGTTGCCGCGTACATTATCTTCGGTTACTTCGGAATCTGCGGCGGCTGGGCGTACGGCTGGATCGTATTGCTGACTATTCCGCTATACTACTGCATTTGCGCTCTGATAAAGAAAGCATAAAATAAGCCGCAGTCAGAAGCGTAAGACTCTTAACGGAAAAAGAAAACCAAATAGGATACAAGATAAAAGTTGTTCTCTGAAATGCCGGAGGACAGCTTTTTGTCATCCGAAGCAAATGTTATAACCGCTTGTTCCCTGTATAAGACCGCTTGTTCCAAATCTATTGACTGTATTTTGGCGAATTGTTATAATTTATTCAATAATTTATTCAATAATCAGAAAAGGAGTTGTTGCTTGTATGCTAATGAGAAACATGTTGCCCGAATATGCCATACGCGGCGATTGCTCCTTTTTTGCCTGCGGGTGCTGCCGAACCAAATACGGCTGGGAGCATCAGGCGTGGTGCGAAGTGTTTTATCTGACGGATCCGAACTGTACAGATTGTTTTTACCACCACCCGAAAACGGGGTCATGCGTTCACCCCGCTATGAAAAACAACAGAAAGGAGAATTTGCCGCGTGAAGAAAATCAACGTCCGGTTCGAACAGGACAAAACGGTTGACAGCATTGAAATCGTGATACGTGCCAATGAGCGGGACGCTCAGATCACCGATCTAATGGAACGTCTTGCACAGCGCGAGTCCTTCCGTCTGATTGCGCTCGACAAAAATGAATGTCCCGGCGTGATCGACGAAAAGGATATTGTCTTTCTTTCCGCCGACGGTAAGGACGTGCGCATTGTCACTATTAACGGTATATACCGTGCAAGACAATCACTTAGAAGTTTTGAGGAAACGCTCAGCCGGACATTTCTGAGAGTATCGCGTTTTGAAATTATTAGTCTGAAAATGGTTCGCAAATATGATTTTACCATCGGCGGCACGCTCCGTATTGAATTTGAAAACGGCATGGAAACATGGGCTTCGCGGCGGTATATTCCGCTGATAAAGGAGCGGCTCTCACAGGAGGAGGGATATTTATGCTGAAAAAAACTTTGATTCGAGCGGCTCTGGGTTTTCTGATCGGCATCGTGATCGGTAATGTAATCGCTATCCTGACGGGCACCTCGGATACAGGCGGAGTAACGTTCGCGTCAAAAAGACTTCTGGATATTGCCGGCGGCAACGGCGCTCTTGCCATGTTTTTTCAAAGCCTGTTTTCCGGCTTATACGGCGCGGCGTGTTTTGCGGGTATGTCGCTCTACGAGGCGGAACGGATGCCGCTGGCGGCGTCAACAGCGCTGCACGGCGGACTGATAGTCATGCTCTTCATCCCGATATCATACCTGCTCGGCTGGGTAGGCAATATCCTTGAGACCGTTATAATAGCCGCGATCCAGACCGCAGCGTTCTTTATGATCTGGCTGATTTTGTATTTCGTATATAAAAAGCAGGTCAGAGAGCTGAATGAAATGCAGAAGCAATTTTCCGATAAGGAAAACAAAAATAAATAATCCCCGAAAGGAGACATCAACATGAAAAAAACAACAAAAACAGCCTTGGCAATCCTTTTGTTGCTGTGCCTGTGTATCGGTATGATACCGGTGGGTGTGCTCAGCGCGGGAGCGGCAGTTGTTGACGAATCGGATTCCGTCGGCTTCAGCCCGGACAATTTCAAGGCACAAATCCAAAAGGTCAGCATCGGCGCGCCGATCACCGGCTCCGACGGTAAGAAGTATCTGCCCGTCGACGTCCATTTCTTTTCCGCAGAGAACCTCAGCGACAGCGATATGGTATATTTCTTAGAGGGCTATTTGAAGGCGCAGCTCAAGGGCGGCGGGCTCGCCGAGAGTATCAGAGGTCTCGGCATGACGCTGATTGGTCCCCTGAAGACCGACGTTCCGCTCGAAAGCAATATGTGGAACTGGGACTGGACACCCTATGAGACCGGCGGCGGTCAGGGCGTGATCAAATATAACGTCCCGCTGCTCGAGGAAAGTGAGACTCAGAGTGTCGAGCGAAGTCAGGCGACCGGCATGACCGAAGTCAACGGTGTCAAGGTCGGTGATGAAATCACCCTGCAAAACGAAACGGTCGTGAATACGAACAACATCCCGGAGCAGATCGTTCAGGAGCTGTTTCCTGACGGTCCGAGCGTATTCTCCGATCCGGTGACCTTTACCGTTGAGGAAGCAAGCAAATACCCCAAGGAGATCACGATCAGTACGGACGACAAGACCGTCGCGCCTCCCCAAGAGGTCGTGCTGCCCTATACCGGTCAGCCGCAGGAGTGTCCCTACAAGGCGACAGCGGGCTATACAGTTTCATTAAACGATCCTCAGACCGACGCGGGTATCTATACCGCTGCTCTGATCCTTAATTCCGGCTGGAAATGGACGGACGGCACCACCGAGGCAAAGCCGGCGGTATGGGCGATCAACAAGGCGACAATCACCTCGGTCACGCTGTCGGCAAACCAACTGACCTACAACGGTAAGGATCAGACCCCCATGATCACTTCCGTCAAGGCGGGCGATCTCACCGTACCCGCGAACGGCTATACCGCGACCTTCCCCGAGCCTTCAAAGTTTGCCAACAACTACACCGTGACCGTTAAAGGCAAGGGCAACTTCACCGGCTCCGCGAGCGCGGATTATTCGATCGTTGCGATCTACGCGGACACCTGCACCCACGACTACGAAAAAGAATATGTAGACAACAACGACGACGCAACGCACAAGGTCTTTTGTTCCAATTGCGGAGGCTGCCTCGCAAACGCCGAGAAGCATGACCTTCAAACCACGGCGCGGAACGATTTAGAGACCGGAGAGCCTCTCGGAAAGTATCACACTAACTGCAGAAAATGTTCTTATGCGACCGGCGGCGACTGTGACCACAATGTTCAGCGTGAATATGTAGATAACGGCAACGGCACCCATGACGAGCGCTGCAGCCGCTGTCATGTCGTTTTCAAAACAAATGAAGCGCACGACCTCAAGGCGACTGCTGTCCTGTCCAACGTCAGCGGCTATGAGATCTATAACGGCGAGGTTTCCGTCGACTGCACCAAGTGCAGCTATCACCAGGATCAGCTCTGTTCCCATGCGGGCACCGGCAGGGACGATTATGTCCCCGCCAAAGGCTCTTATCCCAACTTTACCCACAGAAGCCACTGCGAGAGATGCAAGAAGCTGATGTTCGAAGAAGAGGAAGCCTGTACCCCCGGCGAATGGGAGCCGAAAGGCTTAGCTGCTCACCACACGCATTGTACCAAATGCGGACAGGAGATAACGGGATATCACGACTTCAAGGGGACGCGCAAGATCACCAAGTTCGAAGCGACTCCCTATAAGGGCGGTCTGTTCAACCTGTTCACCCGCTACAACTACCGCTGTTATTACACCGAGACCTGTAAGGATTGCCAAGGTGTGCGTCAAGGCTACTTTGATTATCCTATTATCGACGTCGAGCGTTGGGCGGACTACAGAGCTGCCTTTGAATCCATCGTAAAAATGAACCCTGAGCAACTGCAGAGCTTCAGCGATCAGGATTATCTGGAGGGTTACAAGTACTACCTGCTGATTCCATCGTGGTATCTCAGTCCTCTCTATGAGGCTACCGGAACGAATGAGATGAACTTTGCCAACCTGCAGTCCGGTTGGCTGACCAAGCTGACGAACACCGATGAAGCCGGAAGCTGTAAAATGTTTGACAAAAACGGCAAGGAGATAGCAAGCTATAAGCCGAAAGATAACAAGAACTCCTCTTCTGTAGGCGCGAACGGCAGCGAAGGCGAGGATGAAGGTATTTCCGAGGACGAGCTCGAAACATGGCGCTTCACCGAGGACGACGGCGCTGTGGTCGCGCTCAGCACCGACTACCTGATGTCGCTCGATGACGGTGAGTACAGCTATACCGCCTGCTTCTCTAATGAGAACGGGGATGGAGCGGCGATCACGATGGTATTCAACATCGTGAGCGATGAGCATGGCAAGAAAGTGACGAATCTCCATCCGCTTGGAACGATGGTAAACGCCGACGGCGGTATCGTCAGCATGAACCTTTCCGATCAGTATGTTCCGTATACCGGCAAGCCGATTACCCCGCCCGCCGTTACCCTGACGAGCGAGATGGGCGTCGAGTACGCCGAGGATGAGGACTATACCCTGACCTATTATCAGGTAGTTGAAGGCGTGGACGGCGAACCCGTCGAGGTCGAGATCGCAAAAGAGGATATCACGAATATCGGCACGTATAATGTCGTTGCGACTCCTACCAGAAACGGCGTGCTCTCGGGCGAAGCATGGGCGCAGTTCGTTGTCAATATGCCGCTTTTGGGAGATACAAACCAAGATGGAGCTGTAACGATCAGTGATGTTACAACCATTCAAAAATATCTTGCGGAGCTTGAAGCTTTCAGTGATTTACAAATCTCACTTGCAGACGCAAACCAAGACGGAGTTGTGACCATTGACGACGCCACTACCGTTCAGAAGTATCTTGCGGAATTTGAATTACCCTATCCCATCGGAAAACCAATTGCGTTTGAGGTAGACGGATAATAGAATACAACACAGAAAACCCCGGCGGAGATCATCCGTCGGGGTGCTTTCAGCGATGTTCGTTTTCAAAAGTAGAATCCCGGGCAGAGGAACAGCGCGTCAAACGCGAGCAATGCTGCCGCAACAATCCAAAGGACTATCTTCTTTTCCACGCAGGGAGAGAAGTAATAAACGTTCTGCTTTCTCGGCTTTACCATATGAGCTACGAACATATAGCCCCAGAAAAAGCCGATCATACCGAAGATATTGATGATCGGGCTGATGATCAGGAAGCTGTTGATATTATCCTGAGCGACCGGTCCTCTCAGCTCAACGAGCGTGAACACAACAGCGTTGACAAGATACGGGAACAGATAGATCGCCAAAGCGACCCTGTTGCGCTCCTTCTTGTCGTTGTTGTCGCTGATAAAGTGGAACGCCTGACGGTACGCGATAAAGAACACGAACAGTATTCCTATGCAGCCGATGATCAGCATAGTGATCCTGAGCGCCAAATTGCCGTCGAAATTCTCAAACACCTTTGCCCAGTCGCCCTGCTGGATATCGGGATCCGGGTTGGGATCATACAGAAAGAAATCCCTGAGGAAATAGCCGAAGCCCATGCTGTAGTGCATCATCGTTGTCATCAGCACGAGCGGTCTGCTGATCGGTCCGAGCCTGAATTTTTTGAGAACGATAAGCAAAACGGTACCGATGACGATATTCATCAGCGCCGCCGATCCGCTGTACATCACCTTCCAGAAAACGGTGCTGATGTCCGCGGTCGGGTCTACCGTTCCGGCACAGCCGAACGCGAGAACCTCCGGCTTAGCGCCTGCGAGCATCTGTGTGATCAGGTGCGTCGCCTCATGCACGGGTGCGGTCAGGTTCATCGCGATGATACCCAGCGCGATGCAGTTGATAATCATAAAGGTTCTGCTGCTTTTTTTCGTATCACTCATTTTTTCACCTTATTTCTTTTTGTTCATTGCGCCCATTACGATAGCCAAAATTGCCATAAGGCAGCCGCCGATAAACACCGCGATCCAGCTGATGTTCCACGCGTTGCCGAGCATACCCCAAACGATCATAACCGCAACGGATATTATTGCGATAACTGGGAACAAAACGCCTAACTTTTTCATATCGTTAAATACCCTCCTTCCTTTGTTTTTCGTTGTAATTATTATACAATATATTATTTTTTGCTTCAATAGTTTTGGAATAAGCGGTGCCAAATTAGGTATAAACGGTTTTTGCTGCCTGTTTTATTAAACTATATAGTCTAACAATGAAGAATACTGAATCAAATTAACCTATCTTTCAGTTCGCAACTTTTTATAGCAATTTGTAAAAAAGTTTTGGCTTGAGAGTTTTGGCAAAAATAATTCTCTGGACTTTCATAACACTCTGTGGTATTGTGTGTTGCTTGGAAGGGACGGTGAGAAAATGACCACACTCGAAAATCTTTACTACGGCAACATTGCTCCGCACGAATATGAAGTTGTGCGCGGGAGCGAATATGACCTTACCGCAAAGCTCGTGATCCGTCATGAGCAGGAATTATCCAGAGCACTGACGGAGCAGCAGAACGCCATACTCCAAAAAATCAAAGACAACCACACAGAGTTGATGAGCCTCGGCGAGCGCGATGCGTTTTGTCGAGGTTTCTCTTTGGCTGTCAGGCTGATGGTCGAAGCGATGAGCAGCGAGAAAACCTGACGCGCCCTGTTTCGCCCCATGTCGCGCGAAACAAAAAATCGGGTAAGTACCCGACCTCACCCAACAAAGCCCACACAGCCGATTTGTCGCGGTTTGTGGGCGAAAAAACACCGTCCGACTCAATGTCGGGCGGTGAATGCGTTTTGTCACAACTTTTAGGAAACGGTTTTGAGCCGTCACACGTTTTTACGGACTTTTTAAAAAATTTGACATTGGTATAGTGGGATGGAAATTTGTCGGTTGACGGTTTTAATTTGTCTGTGAAAAGTATAACCACGCATAAAACAATTCCACAATATAATTGGAGCAAAATCCCCAGCTGCGCCAGTCGCCGTCAACACTCAAACATCTACGAAAACTCAGCGACGAAATCTGTATTGCTCACGGTCTTTCCGCTCTCCAACCATACGAGGGCGGCGGTAAAAGACTGTCCACCAGAGAGTACCGAGCGAGGATGAAGGGCGAAAGCTGGAAACAAAAGCTGGCGAATGACATCGACAAGGCAACATCATCCGTTGCTTGTACGAGGACAGAGTAGTCGGACGTATCACTCCAGAACGCTATGATTTCCTTGCGTCAGGCTACGAAGAAGAACAGGCGCAGATTCGCACTAAGCTGAACGAACTCAACGAAAAAATCAATGAGATTGATTTGCAGGAGAAATACGTCAAGGAGTTCATTGCAAAGGCAAAAGAGTATATCAACATTGAAAAACTCACTCCCGAAATCCTCCGCGCCTTCATTAAGCGAATCGACGTCTACGAAAAGGAAGTCAAATACTCGCATACCTGTGGCAACACCATCGTCATCCAGTACACATTCCAGTTAGATAAAAACTAAATAGAAAATACCCTGAAGGAGATTAAAACCTTCAGGGTATCACTGCCACCAAATTTTCCGTTAAGAACATCACGGAGATGACTGCGGCTTTGGTATTTCCGTTAATGATCAGCGGTGGATGTAGTAGGTGCCGTCGTAGTTTGCACCGAAGTTGTTAGCCCAGAACTCTGTGCCGTTTACCTGATAGCATACAGCGTACTCAACGTTGCTGTTTGTTACATCATAGAGAGTGGTTGTCCAGTTCTCTGTGCCATTAGCGTTGGTTGAGGAATAGGTGAGCTTCTGATCCTTGAAGGACTTCCAGCCGTCGGTGGTGTATCTTACGAATACGTTCTTGTTGTAAGCGTAGTTCTGGAGAACCGCTCTTACGGGAATGTTGTAGTAAGCGTAGCCGGTTCTCTCAACGGTTACGGGAGCTGTGCCGCAAACGTCAGCGTAGGTGTAATCCTGGCCGTTGTTGTTGTCCCAGATTTCCTGACCGTCGGCAACGTACTTGATAGCGTACTTGGTGTTAAAGCTGCTGAAGTTGGCCTTCCAGATCTTGGAACCGTCGGAAAGAGTTGTTACATACTCAGCTTTGACGTCCTGCCAGGGCTGGTTGTCCATGTAGCAGTAGTGAACGTATACTTCCTGGTTAGCAGCGTTGTCGTTTGTCTTGATAAATACGTCTCTGTTGGAAGAGCCGTACTTGGAGAAGGTGACGCTTGAGGAGTAAAGGCTTACTCTGTCGGTCGCCGCGCTTGTGGTGGCTGTGCCGAAGATGCAGAACATACCTACGAGCATCGCAATAGTAAGAACGATTGCCGCTGCCTTGGTTGATTTACGTGTAGTTGTCATGATTGTTTCCCTCCGTAATAATGTTAAAATATTGAGGATTTATTTGAATCCGGAAGAATGCTTTCCTGCGCCACATGCGGAGGATTTTGTTGTTTCTCCCGAGTGCTCAGTTATCTTAACAGATGGGAAGCAAAAAATCAAGGCTTTTTTGAAAACTCAATTTTATTTCTGTCGATTGGTTATTTCTAACTAATGCGCAGTATTATTTTTGTGTATTCTGACTACGATTTTTGTTATATTGCTGTAATATCACTGAACTTTTTATAAATTATCACAAGTTGCACAATTCTAAAAAGAGCACCTTGACTTTGCGAAAAGCCAAGGCGCTCAATTTACATATTATTTAATTTAAGCGACTCACGACAAGCCGGGTGTATACGCCAAAGCGTATATTTATGCGCAGTTCAAACAGGAAATGTCAATCAAACCTCTCCCGCGTAAACTCGCGCTTGCCAAACCCGGCAGTGCGCCGCACCGCTTAGTTCCAGTTGAGGGTGTCGCTGTAGACGTTGATGTAGTCCTGAGCCGAACGCTCCCAGCTGTTGTCGCTCATCATAGCGCGCCACATGAGCTGATGCCAGCCCTGGTCGTCCTGGATACCCCAGAGAGCGCGGCGGACAGCGTGCTGCATGTCGGCGGTGTAGTAGTTCTTGAAGGTGAAGCCGTTGCCGTAGCCGTCGGCTGAATCGAATACGGAGTCCTTAAGACCGCCGACCTCGCGTACTACGGGGATAGTGCCGTAGCGGAGAGCGATCATCTGCGCAAGACCGCAGGGCTCCTGAGCGGAAGGCATCAGGAAGATGTCAGCGCCGGAGTAGATCTTTCTCGCAAGCTCGGGTACGAAGCCGTGGCAGAAGCAGAGTCTGCCCGGGTACTTAGCCTGCATGTAGTTGAAGAAGTCCTCGTATTCCTTGTCGCCGGAGCCGAGGATAACAAACTGCATATCCTCAGTGTTCATGAGCTCCTCAAGACCCATTCTGACGAGGTCGAGACCCTTGTGGGCAACAAGACGTGTAACCATACCTACGAGAGGAGACTGCCAGCGCTGCTCGAGGCAGAGTCTCTCCTGGAGTCTCTGCTTGCAGACGCCCTTGCCGCTCATATCCTCCTTGGTGTAGTTGCAGTAGAGCTGATAGTCTGTAGCGGGATCGTAGCTTGCGAGGTCGATGCCGTTCTTGATACCGCAGAGCTTGTAGTGACGGAGATTGAGCTCGTCATGCAGACCCCAGCTGTACCACGGATCCTTGATTTCGGCGGCATAGCTCGGAGAAACGGTCGAAACGCGGGTAGATGTCTCGATAGCGCCCTTCATCATGTTGAGCTTGCCGTTCATCTCGAGGATATTGCACTCGCTTGCGGGAATACCCACGCACTCGGTGTTAACTTCCCAGCCGTACTCGCCCTGATACTGGATGTTGTGAATGGTAAAGAGGCTCTTGATGTTGTAATACCAGGGTCTGTGCGAATAGAACAGATAGTAGTATACGGGTACGAGAGCGGTCTGCCAGTCGTTGGCGTGAATGATATCGGGATGGAAGTCGATATA
>NZ_JAHLQB010000053.1 GCF_018918205.1 Lachnoclostridium sp. MSJ-17
CCGAAGAGCAATTTTTTCGGAACAGAAACCACTATATGTTGTGTTATGGAAACATTCTCAGACTATTATATCTCTTTGGGACCAGGATGTCGGGGGTTCAAGTCCCTTCACTCCGACCAGTATGAGTGTTCATAACGGATTTACGTTATGGACACTCATTCTTTTATTCAATTTCATCCGATTTGTATGTGGTGAGCAGATTGATGTGCCTGCTCACCTTTTGTCTTATGCGGATTTTGCTTTTGGGATATACTCCACGTCTACGCCTTTTCGGGTGTTGGCTTTGTAGTTCTCGTTCTCTGATGACGGTAGCTCCAAGTAGCCGACAAAGCGATAATAGATTACAATGCGTTGAGTATAATTCTTTTTTCCACCTTCCTTTTCGTACACGTCAATGTGGTCGATAAGCTCTCTGAGCATTGGCGCAGTGAGAGTTTCCATCTCCATAAATTTACGGACAGCTTTAAGGAAATCGTCCTTGTTTTGCTCCATTTCGCTGATTTTGGCAAGGCGTTCCTTGTATTCGAATATCTTTGTTTTCAGTTCAAGGCGTTCAACCTCATATTTGTGCGACAGCTCCATATACATCTCGTCGCTCAACTTGCCGGATACATTGTCCTCGTAGGTTTTGGCGAAAAGCGAAGTAATCATTTCGTTACGAGCGGTTGCCCGATTTAGCTCGGTTTCCAAGTTTTTCTGTTCCGCCAACATATCGGCATTGGTTTTCTCAGCGAGGAGCTTTGCGAATTCTTCCTCGTGAGATTCCAGATACTTTGCCAAACGACGGAGTTCTAACATCACCACCTGCTCAATGGCATCAGCTCGGATATAATGGCGGGATTCACAGTTACCACGGGTATCTTTCTTATAGTTGGAACAGCTAAAGAAATGGATTTCCTTGTTAGTGGTATTCGTGTGATACCATAGCTTACTGCCGCAATCGGCACAATAAAGAAAATCGCAAAACATATTCTTCTCGCCGTTCTCCTTTTTAGGAGCACGGCGCTTTGTCTTTACGACAAGCGTTTGCAGCAACTCAAAATCATCACGGTTAATAATCGGCTCGTGAACGTCCTTGAAAATCACCCAGTTTTCTTTAGGATTATCGTAGCGTTTCTTATTCTTGTATGATTTGGAATAAGTCTTGAAGTTGATGATATCGCCGCAATACTCCTGCTGAGTGAGAATTTTGGTGATAGTGGTTTTGCACCACTTGTATTTGTTAGGCTGTGTTACCTTACCGCCTTTTCGGATACCCTTTTCTTGCCAATATGCCATAGGAATCAGAACCTTGCGCTCTTGCAAAATACGGGCTATTGTTTCGTTACTCTTGCCTTCAAGCGCCATTTTGAAGATGTCACGAACGACCTGCGCTGCTTCTGGATCAATAACCCACTTCTTAGGATTATCGGGAGATTTAATATATCCATAAGGCGGCGGAGCTAACGGCTCGCCTGTGCTGCCACGAATACGATAGGACGACCGGCATTTCTTGCTGATGTCCCTTGCGTAAAACTCGTTCAATACATTCTTGAACGGCGCAATTTCGCTTTCGCCTTCGTCGCTGTCTATATTGTCGTTGACAGCGATAAAGCGAATATCTCTATCGGGGAAATAGGTATCCATATAGTATCCGACCATATCATATCGACGTCCGAGACGGGACAGGTCTTTGACTATAACGGTTGAGATATATCCGAGGTCAATGTCCTCAATCATCTTCTGAAAACCGGGACGCTCGAAATTTGTACCTGTATAGCCATCGTCAACATAATATCGGGTATTGCTAAGTCCATTTTCCTTTGCGAATCGTTTTAATAATTTCTTTTGATTGGCAACCGAGTTACTGTCACCTTCCACGCCATCATCACGGGATAGGCGGCAGTACAAGGCGGTAATGCCTGCCTTATCCTGTTTCTTTTTCGACTGCAATGTTGTCCTCCTTTCCGACAGCCGAACACACATTTTCTGCTGTCATTGTATCGTTTTCCTCAGTGATTATCAAATGTGCAAAATCACTGTTTATTATCTTTTTAACGCAGGACGGAAAAGAGGTGTTGTCCTCTTTTCGTCCGGTGTGCTTGAATGCCGCCGACACTATGTAGGTAGCGCCATTGACTTTGTATTCCTGTTCTTCGCCATAAAGTGATTGAATAATACTCATTATCGTTCCTCCCTGTTTCTGTTTCGCTGACGGCGGCGATAGTCGTCCTCAATCAGCTTGATTATTTTGCGTTCAATATCTCTCGGGGTGTAGCTTTTCGGAAAGAATTTAGTCAGCTTTTCAATTTGAAAACTGATTTTCTCTCGCTGATTAGGCTTTTCCTCGGAGATAATTCGCTCTATTGTTTCGCTGTCAAGTTTACCTGACTGAGAGAGCTTTTTCATTTGGATTGCCTGTGAGAGCGAGGGAGTTTTGTCCTCCAACTCGATAGCTTCAAACAAATCCTGCTGCTCATTTTCGGTTAGATATGACAGCTCCACGCCTACGGAAAAGGCTATGCGCTGTTCGTCAACCATAGTAAGGATTTCGGGGATAAGGTGAGTTAAGCGGATATATCTCCTGACTTGTTCTCTACTTTCTCCGTTTTGTTCACCGACAATCTCGCTTGTGCGCAACTTTGACACAACTTGTGTAGAAGTTAAGTCCGAGCGTTTACCTTGTCTTTTCATAGCTTCAAGTTTCATTTTATAGGCAAACGCCTTTTCCGATGGGAGGAGACGTTCACGGTGAAGATTGCTGTCCACGAGCATTACAGCTGCTTCATCACGGCTCACGGGACGAATAAAGGCAGGAACTTCTGTGAGCCCTGCCTTCTGCGCCGCACGGAAGCGGCGATGTCCCGATATTATTTCGTATTCGTCTGTTGTATCCTCTAACGGGCGCACGATCAGCGGCGTCATAATGCCTTGCTGCTGAACGCTCTCAATGAGGCTGTTCATTTCATCGTTGTCGAGCACCTGATACGGGTGGTCTCGGAATTCGTGTAATTTGTTGATTGATATATTGGTCATCGTTCATAACTCCTTTGTTTAGTTTTATTTTGGTGATAATATTTGTACTTGTATCTGCCTTGCTCCAGCTGCTTTTCCTGTTCGATCAAAGCACGGAGTCGAGGCACTTTGTTTTCAATGCGCTCGCAGATGATGAGCTGCTTGCGCAAGGGTGTTAGCTTCTTTGTGATTTCTTTGCATTGTTCTTTTAGAGAATTATCTTCTTCGGGCGTTTTCGCCCTGCGGATTCGGTTGCGGATATGCTGCCGCTCGGTTTCATAGGCTTTGATTTGCTCAGTGATTTCCTTTCGGCAAGATACAAAATCCTCTGCGCATTCCACATTGTGGTCACGGAGGAAATGATATTCTTCAAGCGTTCGGTCGAGATTTCTGATTTCTGCCCGCAGCTCAGGTGATACCGGACGGTAATCACGCTTTTGGACATTGTTACCCGTTATGAGCTTTGCAATCGTGATAATCAGGTCGAACAGCGCCGTAATAACATCGGGCTCTGTTCTTTTTTCAAAATCTCTGATTCTCAATATCAGCGGTTGGCGCTGATAATACGATTTCGGCGTATAGAAATCAACAAAGTATTTATCCTCACGCTGAGATTGCAGCCGTCTGAGTATCGCTTCTCTTGAATAATCCTTGCCGAGACTGCTTAACCTGACAGGTTTCAGCCAGTCGGGAGCGATCACGGAAGGATGTTGATATTTAAAAGTCCGCACAAACTGATAGCCGAGCGAACGCAGATATAATTCAAAATCAAACGGCTTGATCGTACAGGCTAACGCTTCATCGACGTCGTGACGCAGCATATCCTTGTGTGGTATTCGTCCACTCTTGCGTACCCAATATGCCTTGTCGCCGCCGTAGAACGGAGCGTTTTCAATCACGGATTTGCCGTATTCACGACAGACTTCGTCGGAAATCTCACGCAGCTTGTAGTGGTCGGAAATATGGTTTTCAAATTTACGCCCTGTGCGGAAGGACACGCTGTTAACGACAATGTGATTATGCAGGTGATCGGTATTCAGATGCGTCGTCACAACAATCTCATAATCGTCGCCCCACATACGCTTGGCGGTTTCTATGCCGATATGGTGCGCTTCTTCGGGTGTGACTTCTCCTGCCTGAAAGCTCTGATAACCGTGATAAGCCACATTGCCGCCGAGTTTACCGTAACGCCGCTTGGTAGTCATCATCTGCTCGTAGGCTCGCTTCTTCGTGCAGTTGATTCCGCTGACATACATCGTCTGGTCTGTCTTGTCGCTGTTCTCAACGTAATTGAGTGTGGCGGCTAAATCATCATCAAGATATTTGCGCTCGATAGTTTTGTCAGGGTTCTGAGCGTAATTGATAACATCCTTTAGCCGTCCTTTGACGGGCCAGAAGCCGGTGGTTGCCATTCCGTCACCTCCTTTTGAATCTGCTTAGTGGTGGATTTGCCGGGCAGGATCAACTGAGTTTGTATTTGATTGACGGCTTCAAGCAACTGTTGTTCGACCTCAGGTGAAACATTATCTGCGACTTCATCACACAAACGGCACAGCGTTTGATTGAAATCAAAAAAGACGTCGGGTAGCACCGCTCTCGGTGCAAAACCCAACGCCCTTTGTCTGAGATATTCGGATTGCGATAAGCCGCAGCTTTCGGCAAGCCGGGCTATCTTGTTTTTCTCAGACTGCGTGACACGCAGCTCGATTCTTGCTTGTCTTTCGTTCAATAATATACCTTCTTTCATCGGGTGTTAGGGAGTCCCTAAAGATTTACAACAGCGTGGAGGCTGTTGTATTTGGAATTTGCCGTACAAATTCCCTGCTTGCTACAGTATAAGACAAACCCGCCCTGCAGTGATACAGGACGGATTTTGTTTGCCTTATACTGATAATAGTAATTTATCTTTTGATAGTTTACTTGTGCCGTCATCGTGATGGCAAGTTCATTCTTTATTCTGAAAAATGCCGTCATCGTGCCATCAATCAAACAGTTTAAGATCATCCAGAATATCCTGTTCAACTTCTTCCTGCTGTTCTGCGGTCAGTGCCGGAGCAGTTGATAAAGGTTGTGGAGTAAAGTTTGCTTCCGCAAAGCAAGCTCTCATTTCCTCACGTATGATACTTCGGATATCTTCCTCGTGCTGTTCACGGGTGATTGACTGTAAATCAACATATTCTGCAAGCGCTTCAATGATGAAGCTGTTGCGTGAATGGTATTTCTTAACGTCAAGCGTCTGCATAAACTCTGCAAGCGCACGTTCACGAGCATTAGTCAAATCAAAGCGTACCGTCATTTTATACACGTCCTTCATTCTTCGCCTCGGATCTCAGATAAACATCTGCGAGATATTCGTAACCTTTAGCGGCGGCACAGATATCGTCTATGAACTTTGTACGGTCGAGATTGCCGGGATAGAAATTATTGATCAGGCAACCGCCACCGCCGCAGACATAGAGCTTCATTGTGCTTTCATCGTAACCGTGTTCACGCAAACGACGGAAAATCTCGGCGACATATTCTTCCGCAATAGCGGTGATGATCTCCAAGTCGGAGTCGGGAATATCCGCCGTGCCTGTCCGCAGCACCTCGTCGATAAGATAGTCGTTCAGTTCACGGCGAGTTTTACGCATAAAGCCCTCACGAATGGCGAGCGTGCATTGATAAGTGCCAAACTTCTCGGTGAACATCTTACCGCTTTGCGGTTTTCCATTGACCAGATAAAGTGTGTTCATTGTGCCGTTGCCGATATCGGCTACCATACTCAGACCTTTGAGCGTGGATTTGATTGGAACAACAGCAGAATAGCCCTGCGGATAGATTTTTACATCACAGATTCGGATATGATAACTTACATTCCGAAAAGTGAACTCTACCTCCTTGTTTTTTGACAGGTAAGCGGCAAAATCCGCTTTCTGTCCGCTCGTCCAAGTTAAAGGCAAGCCTGCGGCGATAATCACATCCGCTTCGGTCAGTCCTTCGTCTGCAAGCTCGGTTGCGATAGCGGCGAGCGTGAGGATATAGTAATCCTCGTCGTTCTGCTTTTCGGGCAGAAACTCCTTGTGTCCTTCGCCAATCAGATAATACTTGCCGTTATAGGTAAGCATATCCTTTGTGAACAGCGGTTCGCTGTCGTGGGCAGTTATGCCGGTCTTGAAACAATGGTTTGCGGTTTTGATGTTGCCGTAACCGTGGTCGATACCGATAATCTTAAAATTGTTTAGTGTTTTCATAAAATCATCCTTTCAGTTTTTCGTTGTAGGCGAGTATGTCGCCGTAGAGTTTTGGGAAAGCAGGCAATACGTATTTCAAAAGATAGTTACAGTAAATGCCGTACCTGCTGATCAGCTGCACACAGCTGTGATCTTCGCCGCCGTCGAGTAACAGGCAGCTGTCGTCAACGCAGTTGCAGCACGAATGACAGACAATGCGGTTTACTCTGTCGGACAGCTCTTCGGTAATTTTCAGTACCATAGCTTGTACCTCCTTTCGTGTATTTTGGAGGGCTTTTCGTCCCTCTACTGTATTAAATACACGAAAATCCGAAAACTTAGGGTTTTAAGAAAACATAGTGAAAATCAAAAAGAAAACACTAAATAACGGCTTGAATACTGAACGATCAGAATTCAAGCCGATATTTTTATACTTTGGAAAACATAAATTTCAAAAAAATTTCAAAATTGGAGCAAAGGGCGTTTTATGGGACACCTATTTTGATAGACTTGATAGTGAGGAGGTGTTGATTATGGAAAAAATCAGTTTTTTCAGCGCCAATTTTCGTGACGGAAGAATACGGATCGGCAACATAACTTACTCTGCCGGTACGTTCGCTACGCACCTTTTGAACCAATACTATAAGGATGATACGGCGGCTCGGTTGGCTGTATACAAACAATACAGCTGGCATTTATACGATACGATCTCTTCCGGTTATCTTGATAACAACGACTTTTTGAAAGCGGGTTGGGAGATTCAGCAGATATTGCTGACCTTGCCCAAGCTGCAACCGTTCACTAAGCTGGATGTTGAAGCAGAGCGTATTAGAATATCTGAACTTTTTACAGAGGATAACGCAAACTTTATCCGAGAGTATTTCAATACAAAGGCTAAAATATTAGCTATGGGAATCAATGAATCTGCTTTGGATTTACTCCCGATTGAATTTGATAAAGTTCAGCAAAAAACAGCGGACAACCTACTTGATGATATGATGACAACGCTGACTTTTTATGATCGTATCAGCAACGATATGAGAGAAGCGTTTGAGGGATTAACCGAGTTCTGCGACAGACTTGACGAAGCTGAGCGCTTTGATGAGGCGCACTTGCTCCGGATAGCTCTGGATATATTCGGCAATGAAAAGCTTGATGTAACATCCGAATATGTCGCTATGCGAAAGACCGCTAAAAGCAAAACGATGGTTACAGCGAGAAGGATGTTTTTTAATAATTACTACAGCTTTGTTCTGACGGATTTCTTCGAGGGCTTGCACTACGGTCATTATCCGAGAAGGTGTCCTATCTGCAAGCGATATTTCCTGATGACTTCGGCAAGGCGGCAAGTATATTGCAACGGTATTGCACCTTATACGCTGAAAGGAAAATCAATTACCTGCCGAAAATATGCGGCGAGGATGAAGGAAAAGGAACTTTCCGAAGGCAATCCTATCAATCCTATTTATAAAAACCGCTGTTCTGCAATTCGTGTGGAACAAAAAAGAAGCACCATCACAGCAGAGTTTGCTGCGATGGCGCTGAAGGTTGCTAAAGAGTATTGGCAAAAAGCAAAGTATGACGATAACTACGCTAACGGTCAATTTAAAATGGATATGAAGCGTGAGAATTTGTACAGAGAAACGGGCAGGAGAATCAAGCAAAAGTGAGCCATATCGAGAAAAAAGAATTTGAAATTTACCGCTTTACGCCGCCACCGCCTGAATGGGATTTGCAGGAATGTATTCGTCAGTATATACAGAGCGGAGAAGACAAATATTTCTATTGGTTCCTACACTATTACGAGCCGACGCTTAACGAAAAGGCGAAGTCCTTTAGGAATAAATATTCAATGGAAGAGCACTTTGCCGATATAAAGCAAAGCCTTGTAGCAGGCTTGTGTAAGGCTCTGATTAACTACGATATTTCCATAGCTCCCTTTTTGCCGTATGCGCAGAGGTATATGGAGCGTGAGGTGCATAACTACATCCGCACAATGCGGACGGGCTATTCCGTGCAGAGCGAATTTGAATATGCCCGACTTCGTAAAGTGATGGATATTTTCAATCATTCAGGCGGTGAGTTTACGGAGGAAACCATTTCACAGGTCGCAACGCAAATCGGTGAAAGCTATGAGAAAACAAAGTCTATCATCGAGGGCGGTATTCTTACCGAAAACTATACGGATGTTCAGAGTAACGATGAGGATGATACAGGAACCACCGACTTTCTTCTGCCGGATTCCTCTCTCAATCCCGAAAATATCTATTTCAAGCAGGAACTATATGACAAGCTGTATGAAGCCTATGACAGCTTAGAATATACAGAAAAGATAATGCTCGCTCAACACCTCGGCTTTTGTCCTGAGTGTTTCAGCACTCGCTACGCTGACAAGAATGATTTAGGCGAAAACGGCAAACCGAAGGAAAAGCCAATCAAGCCGCTGCCCTATACCGACATCGCCACTGATCACGGGTTCAGTGATGCGGATACGGCAAAGAGGGTTTGCGAAACAGCCATTACAAAAATCAAATTTCTTGTCTGAAATTCATCAAATTTGATTGAGTTTTACAAAAAGCTGTGATATAATTTTCATATAATTATGAATTTTCTATCAAGGGGGTTGTGTTTGTGGCAGTAAGTTATAAAAAACTATGGAAATTGCTCATTGATAAAGATATGAAAAAAAGCGATCTTGAGCGTGAAGCAAAAATCACTCATTATTCTCTGAGTAAGCTTTCACAGAGCAAGGATGTTTCTACTGAAGTCTTAGGCAAAATATGCGAAACACTGAATTGCACGATAGACGACATTATGGAGTTCGTACCGGAAGAAAAATAATAGTTTCAACACAAATCATCTGCATTTGGTGCGATAAAAAGGAGTAAAAAATGAACAAACAGCAATTAGCGTCATTAATTTGGGATACCTGCAACGATATGCGTGGATCAATTTCTGCCGTTGAGTACAAGGATATTATTTTAGGTTTTATCTTCTACCGTTTTGTTTCCGAAAATGAGGTTTCTTACCTAAAGAAACAGGATTGGACTATGGAGATAATGGCAGAAGAACTGACGGAAGAAGATAGTGAAACCGTTCAGCAGTGCAAAGATCACCTCGGTTATTTTATCGCCTATAAAGACCTTTTCTCCACTTGGAACGATCACACGGCAACTTTTACGGTGTCTGATGTAACAGATGCCTTGAACGCATTTGTCAGAAACATCGGCAGCAATCCCGATCACCAAAAGCTTTTCAATGAGATTTTCAAATCCTTGTCTGAAAAGCTGAGCAAAATGGGTTCTATCAGCAATCAGACTTCTCATATCAAGAAAATCATAGAGATAGTCAGCCGTATTCCTATGGACGAAAAACAGGGCTATGATGTACTCGGATTTATCTATGAGTTCCTGTTGAAGAACTTTGCGTCCAACAGTAAGAAAGACGGAGAATTCTACACGCCGCACGAGATTTCGATACTGATGTCCGAAATCGTTGCTCATCATTTGCGTGACCGTGAGCAAATTAATATTCTCGATCCAACCAGCGGATCGGGTTCTCTGCTTATCAACATCGGTCAGAGCGTGCAAAAGTATTTGCAAGACAGCGGCAATATCACTTACTATGCGCAGGAACTGATTCAGGAAACCTTCAACCTGACTCGAATGAATCTTGTTATGCGCGGCATCAATCCGTCCAACATCAAAGTGCGCCGTGGTGATACGTTAGCGAACGACTGGCCGTATTTTGATGATAATGATGAAAACAGCTACGAGTATGTCCCTGTTGATTGTGTAGTATCTAATCCGCCGTATTCACATAAATGGGATGCAGATAATCACACGAACGATCCTCGTTATAAAGAGTACGGTATCGCTCCGGCTTCAAAGGCTGATTACGCTTTTCTATTGCACGATTTATACCATCTGAAAGATAACGGTATTATGTGTATCGTAATGCCGCACGGCGTTTTGTTCAGAGGTGGCTCCGAGAAAGATATTCGTACGCAGTTAATCGAAAACAATAATATCGAAGCAATTATCGGACTGCCGTCAAACTGCTTTTACGGCACCGGTATATCAACCATTATTATGGTGCTAAAAAAACACCGTGAAGCAAGCGACGTTTTAATTGTTGACGCATCAAAAGAGTTTTTTAAGGACGGCAACAAAAACCGCCTGTCCGGTCACCATATCAAAAAGATAGTTGATGCTGTTTTGAACAGAGAGAACATTCCGCATTTTGCATCTCTTGTTTCTAAACAAACGATTAAAGATAACGACTACAACCTCAACATTCCCCGATATGTTGAATCGGAGGAAAAAGTTCCTGTTGATTTACACGCAACTGTATTCGGCGGTATTCCGAATTACGAGGTAGAGCATCTAAAAAAGTATTGGGAAGCTTTTCCGTCATTATGTGACGAACTTTTTACACGCATTAATGAGCACACCTCAGAATTATCCTGTGATTCTGTCATAGAGGCAATTAGACAGAACGCTGATGTTATCGCATTTGAAGCGAGCTACAAAGAGGCTTTCCAGGCGCTGGAAGTTCAGCTCTATGAGCTTTTGATCGACAATCAGGTAGAAAGCGTTGCGGCTCTGAAAAAAGAAATCTCCAATCGTATTTTTGAACTATGTCAGCAATTCGGTATTGTGGACAAGTATCTTGTATATAAAGCCTTTGACGATGTTTGGGAACAAATCAGCCTTGATTTGGAAGCAATCCGTTTGCAGGGCTTTAACGCTGCACGGAGTGTAGAAGATATTGAGGTATATGATAAGAAAGAAAAAAAGGCTGTCAAAAAAGGAGAAGAAGGCAGAGTTATACCTTTCGTCCTGATTCAAAAACACCTTTTTGCCGATGAATTCACACAAATGGACAGTTTGAATAAAGAGCTGTCCGGCGCAACATCGGGATATGAATCCTTCTGGGAAGAACTGGACGATGAACTCAAGGAAGAACTGAAAAAGAAAGATGACGGCGATGAGCAGTCCGAAGCAAAGCTTGATACAAAGCAGCTAAGAGCAAAGTATCAGGAAGTTTTGGCAACGCTCTCTGACGATACAACGAAGATGTATGCGGAATATGCTGCGCTGAAGCCGAAGCAAAAGGTGGAGTTTCAGGAAAATCACCCGGAACTCGTTTGGCCCGATGATTCGGAAAAAGTTAAAAACGGCACCTATAAACAATCGGCTATCAATGCGATTGTTGAACAAATCAAAAACAACATCGAAATTGACGAGGAAGAAGATGATTATAAAATCCGTCATTTGTATCTCCTCGGTCAGCAGATTTCTGCTCTGAAAAAGCAAATAAAAGCGCTCAAAACCGACCTCGACAACAAAGCAAGAGAAGCGATTGTAAAGCTGTCTGACGATGAAATCAAAATGTTGCTGAAAGAAAAGTGGCTTACACCTGCGATGGAAAACATCAACGCCATTCCGAACGCCATTATTTCCGAATTGAACCGCTCCGTGAATGATATTATTGCCAAATACGACAATCCGATTCTTACTCTTGATACCGATATAGCAAAGACAGAAGAATCATTATCCTTAATGCTGAACGATTTAACAGGAGATGCTTTTGATATGGCGGCAATTCAGCAATTCAAGACACTGTTGGGAGGAAAAGAAAATGAATAATACTCCGGCAGTTAGATTTAAAGGATTTACGGAAGATTGGGAGCAGCGGAAGCTATCCGAAATGACAGCATATAGAAATGGTCGTGGTCACGAAGATAAACAATCTAATTCGGGGAAATATGAGCTAATCAATCTAAATTCTGTTTCAATTGATGGTGGATTAAAACCTTCCGGTAAGTTTATAGACGAATCAAATGATACGTTGTGCGTTGATGATTTAGTTATGGTTCTAAGTGATGTTGGTCATGGTGATTTACTGGGAAGAGTCGCCATTATACCTGAGAACAACAGGTTTGTGCTTAATCAGCGCGTTGCGCTTTTAAGACCAAATGATTCCGTATATTCAAGATTTTTATTAGTGTGCATAAACGCACATCAAAGTTATTTTAAATTGAACGGTGCAGGCTCATCACAGCTTAATATTTCAAAAGATGTTGTCGAGGATTTTGCTCCACATACTCCAGAAATTACGGAGCAAAAACTGATTGCACATTACTATTCTAACATTGACTACCTTATTACCCTTCATCAGCGCAAGTATGAGAAACTGGTAAACATCAAAAAATCTATGCTTTACAAAATGTTTCCACAAAACGGCAGCAAAGTACCCGAAATACGATTTGCGGGCTTTACCGGAGATTGGGAACAGCGGAAGCTCGGTGACTTGGCTATTTTTAATCCAAAAGAAGAACTGCCGAACGTTTTCGAGTATGTTGATTTAGAGTCAGTGGTAGGAACGGAAATGTTGACGCATAGGACGGAGTCGAAAAGAACAGCTCCTTCGAGAGCACAGCGTTTGGCTCAGGCTGGAGACCTTTTCTATCAGACCGTCAGGCCGTATCAAAAAAACAATTATCTGTTCGAAAAGCCTGATAAACACTATGTTTTCTCGACGGGATATGCTCAAATGCGCCCAATCGTGGATGGCAGATTCTTGCTTTGCCTCGTGCAGAATGACAGCTTCGTGAAGGTCGTTCTGGATAATTGTACCGGAACGAGCTACCCGGCAATCAATTCAAATGACCTGGCAGAAATCGAAGTGTATTCGTCCAGTAATCCCCAAGAACAGAAACAGATTGGAGATTTCTTCAAAGAGATTGACGACCTTATCACCCTTCATCAGCGCAAGCTGGAAAAACTAAAACAATTAAAAAAAGCAATGCTTCACAAAATGTTCGTGTAAGAAGCGGAGGCAACTATGTCATACAAAAACGAAACAGAATTTGAAAACGCCTTGATTGCCAAGCTGACGCAGCTCGACAATCAGTGGTCAAGAGAGATTCTGGAATATAAAACCGAAGAAGATCTGATTGAAAACTGGGCAAGAATCCTGTTCAGCAATAACAATACAACCGATAAGCTCAACGGCTGTCCGCTGACCAAAACGGAAATGGGACAAATCATATCCCAAATCAACGGCGAAACACCATTTGCAATTAATCGCCGATTGAACGGCAAATATATCTCTATCATTCGAGATAATTCCAAGGATACGCAGCACGTCGGAAAACGTGTTGACCTGTTTCTCTTTGATAAGGATGAGATCGCCGCAGGAAGAAGCGTATATCAGATCGCCCGTCAGCCGAAACTGCCTGTTTCGTCAGAAATTCTCGGCGACCGCAGAGGCGATTTGATGCTGTTAATCAACGGTATGCCGTTGTATCATATCGAGCTCAAAAACAATCCAGTGCCCGTTGAACAGGCGTGCAATCAAATCAGCAAATATATGCAGCACGGCGTATTTACGGGATTCTTCTCGCTTGTTCAAGTGTTTGTCGCAATGACGCCGACCGAAACACTGTACTTTGCGAATCCCGGACGTGAAAGGACTTTCAACTCCGACTACTATTTTCATTGGGGCGACTTCAACAATAAGCATATTGATAGCTGGGAAGAAGTTGCGGAAAAGTTTCTTTCCATTCCGATGGCGCACAGACTGATTGGTTACGGCACAATTGCGGACGGAACAGATAACATTCTCAAAGTAATGCGCAGTTATCAGTATCACGCTGCTTATAAAATCTATTCGCAGGTGGTCAAGCGAGTAGATTGGGATGATGACGGACAAAAGGGCGGCTATGTGTACCACACTACCGGCAGCGGTAAAACAATGACGAGCTTTAAGTGCGCACAGCTGATAAAGTCCTCCGGTAAAGTTGACAAGATTGTTTTCCTGATGGATCGTGACGAGCTTTGGAAACAAACTTATGATAATTATCGAAACTTCTCGGACTGTGATGATATTGAAGATACCGCTAACACCAACAGCCTGCTCTCAAAGCTGGAGAACGACACACCCGATTTGCTGATTGTTACATCCATTCAAAAGATGAGTAACCTGACAACCGTCAATCCTACTCCGAATGCGGCACGTATTGCAAAGGTGCAAAAGAAAAAACTGGTGTTTATCGTTGATGAAGCCCATCGTTCTACCTTCGGCACAATGCTCCGTGATATAAAGCTGACCTATCCGAGAGCAATGTTCTTTGGCTTTACAGGTACTCCTATTATGCAGGAGAACGCAGTTGACGGTATTACGACCGACGGCTTATTCGGCACGTGTCTGCACAAATATACAATCTCAGAAGGAATCAGAGATAAAAATGTTTTAGGGTTCAAGCCTTCAAAAGTCGTAACATTTGACGAGGAAGATTTCAGGGGAAAGGTTGCCTTAATGAAGCTCGGCAAAGATAGCGTCGAAGGTCTTACCGATGAAGAATTCAAAAAATATCACGCTCTTGCTTCCCGAGATATGGACAAGGTGGAAGCAGACGTCGGTAATAGTCTGTATGCTGACGGTGATACCGGAAAAGATCATCGTAAAAACGTGGTTCAGGATATTCTCAACAAATGGGAGCGAATCAGCTTCCGTGGTAAATTCCACTATATTCTTGCTACATCCTCAATCCGTGAAGCGATTGAATACTATCGTTTATTAAAAGACAACGATAAAGATTTGTTTGTCACTGCTGTTTTTGATCCGCATACAGATAATACAAGCGATGATATTTTCAAGGATAAGGCTGTAGAAGAAATCCTCATTGATTACAATAACCATTTCAACTTTAAGTTCACAGCCGGTGCTTATCGTCGGTTTAAAGATGATGTTTGCTATCGTCTTGCGCACAAAGAACCTTACAAGGATATCGACACAAGAAGAGAGGAAGCGGTTAATATCGTTATCGTTGTTAATCAGCTGCTTACCGGATTTGATTCAAAATGGATCAATACCTTATATCTGGACAAAGTGATTGATTACGAGCAGTATATTCAGGCTGTTTCAAGAACAAATCGTCTTAATGGTTATGAAAAGCAGTACGGAATCATCAAGTATTGCAGGAAGCCGTACACGATGGAGAAAAACGCAGAGGAAGCTCTGCGGCTCTATGCGGAAGCTGGTTATCAGGACGTTTATGTTCCATCTTTAGGACAGAACATCATCGGAATGAACAATGATTACCAGAGCATCATCAAGCTGTTCGAGAAAAACGGTATTGAGCATTTCAGTAAGCTCCCCGACAATCAGGGCGACATTAAGCTGTTTGCTGACTTGTTCAATAATATCAGCAACTACTATTATCGCTCTATTCCTCAGCTTTTTACTTGGACGAAGAGAACTTATATCACAGAGGATGCCGGAGAGGTAACGGTTGACCTCGATGAAAGAACATACGAAATTCTTCATCAAAGATACAGCGAAATACCGAGGACTGTTCAGCCCGGCGGCGATATGATATATGATATTAAGGCTTTTCTTACCGAGGTATCATCAAATGAGATTAACCGTGCGTTTATGGAATCTCAGTTTGCCGAAGTATTGAAAGACCTTTCCAATGGCGCAAAACCGGAAGAAATCAAGGCATTGCTTGATGATTTAAAATCCAGCTTTGCTCAATTGCCGGCAGAGGATCAGATTACTGCCGAAGCTATTCTGGAAGATATTTATTCCGGTGCGCTCAAAGATTTTGATGAAGGTAAAACTCTTGCCGAGTACATCGAGATCTATAAGAGAAATACCCTAAAAGCAAATATCAAAGCATTCAGCGAGGCGTTTGGTTTTGACAAAGATAAGCTGGCAAGAATAATGGTTTTTCACTTGAAGGAAGAAAAGCTGTATGAAGGCGGACTTTTCGATCAGATAATGGAAACACTTGACCGTGCTAAAGCGAAGGAAACTATGGAAGCGCTCGAAAGCTGTGTTATCCGCCCGCATCGTGTAGTTCAAAAAGCAGAAGGATATCTGAAGAAGTTTATCCTGTCCGGCGGGGATATTAGCTTTATGAATTAAAAGCAGAAAAACACCTAATAGAGCAAGGAGGTTAACCTTATGCAAGATGATTACACAACACTTGAAGACTTGGTTAGAACACAATATGCCAACGTTTTTTGGACTCACAAGATACAAGAAAAACAAGCAGAGATATATGAATCTCGTCACAAGTTGTTTTCTTGGATTAATATAATCTCTGCGTCGCTTACTTCTGCTGGTATTATTTCAATTGTTTTTGTTGATCAGTTTTGGATAAAGTTAGTTTCTGCTATTGTGTCTTTTGTTACCACAACAATAAGCGCTTTATTAGCGACTTTTGATTATAAGAACTTGGCAAAATCGAATAAAACCGCAGCTACGAAACTCGTATGTTATAGAAATGAATTATTATCACTGCTTGGGAGAATAAGAATTAAAGAAAAACCTACAAAAGAATTGTTTGATGAATTTGAAAATCTGCAAAGCAGTATACACGAAGCATATCTGGATGCTCCAAATACAACTAATCGTGCAGTTGCAAAGGCAGGAAAAGCTATCTATGAAAGTAAAGATGGCACATACTCTGACGAAGAAATTGATAGACTTTTACCCGATACACTAAAGAGGAGGAATATAAAGTGAGCTATCGCGTCGAAAAGCACGGAGAATTAATTCCGTCAGACACAAGAACAACCATTTCAACTCGGTATAAAGCGATCACTAAAGCAATTAATGCTGAATTTTGGGATTCTCGGAGTGATTCAGCACATAGCTTTTACGTCGGTTCTTATGGACGAGGAACAGCAATTAATACCAGTGATGTTGATATTCTTGTCGAACTACCCGAAGATGAATACAATTGCCATAATGTTTATAAAGGAAATGGGCAGTCCAGATTATTGCAAGCAGTAAGAGAATCAATACTTAATACCTATCCTCGTTCAGATGTGCGAGCTGATGGGCAGGTGGTTAAAATCGCTTTTTCCGATGGTATGAAATTTGAAATACTACCTGCGTTTGCTACATATGGTTGGAATGGTATTATTTATAAATATCCTGACACAAATATGGGTGGAAATTGGCGTTCAACTAATCCAAAAGCAGAACAGGATGCTATGCGTGATAAAAACAAATCAAGCAATGGGCTATTATTTGACACCTGTAAACATATGAGATTTATTCGAGATAACTACTTTAAAAGTTACCATCTTTCCGGAATAGTTATTGATAGCTTTGTTTATTCTGCAATCAAGGACTGGAGATGGACGCCACCAGAAGATTCTTCATCCGCTGCTGAGCCAGGTGTGTATGAAAAAATACTTTATGATTATTATTTGTATAATCTGCGGTTCTCAAATACAATCAATGCTCCAGGCAGCAATGATAGCGTTAGTATTTCAAGCAGCAAAGATTGCTTAGGAAAAGTATTGTATAAAATGTGTGAATAGATCACGACTATCAACAGATAAGTAATAAGGAGGAAATAGATTGAAAAAAAGTGTCCTTGTAGGTAACGGAATAAATATTCAGTTTGGTGGCTATACGAACTATTCTGGACAAGCAATAATGCAAAGAGTCATTAACAATATCGCTAATGGAAAGTACAACCCGTTAGTCAATTATGAAATTAGCCAAGACGAAATGTTGGGAATTCTGGAAGGATTAGTTAATATAATTAATAAAGTAAAACGTGGTCAATTAACCCAATATGCAGATGGTTTGTTTTTTGTTTTGGAAATGGATAGAATAAAACGAACTTATCCAGATAATAGTACTATAACATCTGTTTTTCTTGAAGATTATTTCTTGGCCGCTGAAATATTCACTAATATGTACAAAGAAACGGACGGAGAAGAAAAAAGCGAGTTTTATAGAAAAAGCATCTTTGATTTTTTGCATTATATTATTGTTGACGGTATTTATAATGACGGTTTAATAAATGAGATACATAAAAACTATTCCAGCAAAATGGAGAGTTTTCTAAAAAAATATGATAATATCTTTACTGTTAATTATGATTATAATTTAGAAAGATTTCTTGCTGATCAAAAAAACATTTATCATCTTCACGGAGAGTTTGATAAACTTGCTCCAGAGTACGAAAACGATGATGGCTTAATTGATGAATTACGACACGTTTACAGTAATTCTATAATGAGTTGGTCTTGGCTAGATAAATATGGCGGATTAACTGTAACTCCGCTTGCTCAACCTTATAACAAATTCTGTAGTATTAATGGTGTTCTGGAAATAATTGGCTTAGCTCCAGCTAATGACGAACATTTGTTTATAGCTATTAACAATAATCCTAGTATTACGCATATAGTTTATTACTATTATGATGAGAATGATATTTCCGAAATCCCTCATCATATCAAAAAGTCTGTAAGTTTTAAAAAAGTTCAGAACTTATGGAGTGATTTATTGGATACGGAAGGGTAATTTGTTATGACAAAAGCAATCAAGAAAGATACCATTCACGCTGGTGGAATTGATATTGGTATCTACACAACCGATTTTAAAAATGAGTATATCTCACTCACGGATATAGCGAAATACAGAAGTATTCAACCTTCGATCACCATACATAACTGGCTTCGTGGCAGGGATGTAGTTGAATTTTTGGGGTTGTGGGAATCGTTGCATAATCCCGAGTTTAAACTTATCGAATTCGATAAGTTTAAAAAGGATGCCGGCTCCAATGCCTATGTGTTCTCTATCAAGGATTGGACGGACAATCTTGGAGCAATCGGTTTAAAATCGAAATCCGGTCGTTACGGCGGCATATATGCTCATATAGATATTGCCTTTGAGTTTGCGTCTTGGATTTCACCGGAGTTTAAGCTGTATATCATCAAAGATTACCAGCGATTGAAGTATGACGAGAACAGTCGATTATCATTAAGTTGGAATCTTAACAGAGAAGTAGCCAAGCTGAATTATCGTATCCATACAGACGCTATTCAAGAGCATTTAACGGTTCCTGAGTTGACTCAAAGTCAAAAGTCTTTCATCTACGCAAATGAAGCTGATATGCTAAATGTCGTGCTGTTTGGCCAAACTGCACGGGAATGGAAAAGCGAGAATCTAAATAAAAAAGGGAATATGCGTGACTATGCGTCCATACATCAATTGTTGGTGTTAGCGAATATGGAGAGTTATAACGCCATCCTTATTGGTCAAGGAATATCCCAGCCTGAAAGAATGGAAAAGCTGCACGATTTAGCTGCGCGTCAGTTGAATGTCTTAGACTCAGTGAATTTGGATGATTTACCGCAGTTACCCGATAGTAAAAAAATGTAGTCTGCCATTGTTTTCAAGAAAAGGCTGATGTAATTCAATTCAGAACCACAGCAGCCTTCGTGTTAGTTATAGATTATTTCAGCGTTCACAACTTCTCTCGCTCTTTGAGCGGCGTTATGCATCTTCTGCGCCTGTTCATTGATGTCGGCATGCTATTCGTTAGGTTTGCATTTAATGAGCAGGTCTGTATAGAGAACTTCGCCGAATACCCACCAAGGATTAACATAACCGAATGAATCTTTGCATTAGCGTGTATTTTTTGTTATTTGTAGAAAAAACGAAAAATAGTGTATAATATCATAAACCGAAATAATACATATATGAATAATGGGAAAATCGAATTCTTTCCATTCAATCAAAGCACGATTCTAAATTTACAAAATAATGATGAAACACAAACATATATTAGTATTTAACAGTATAAATAAAAGCAATATCAAATATACATATAGTTTTGGTAACACAGATGGTGTGGAATTAAGAATCTGTAAAAACGGATTTCAGATTACTGCCGAATTGACAAAAATATATGATAAAGAAGAAATGTTGTCGGGCAACACATATATGTTCCCTGATGCAATCCGTAAAGCTTTATTAATATATCTGCTTACTTATTCAAAAGGGCTAATAATCAAATCAATCACCTTCAAAATTGACGATGAAGAGGATACAATTGTATTTGACAACGAGCCCGTACCGCCGATATATTCTATGATAAAAGGCGATTTGGTTCGTGAATTACCGGAAGTATTTATAAATGAATCAGTAATTGAATATCTGCTTAACACGCCAAAGTCAAAGTATGACAGACGAATAGCATCATTATTCGCCTTTTTAACAAGCAAAAGCAAAATATATGAAACAGAGAGATTTATTTATTTGTGGACTTCGTTCAATGGTATTTACAGTTGGCTGTCCACTTATATAGCGGAAGCGAATGGTGTAGGCAGATACCGTAAAGAGTATAAGCAAATACTTGGGATTCAAAATTTTCTTTCTATCGGCAGCGATACAATTGTTGAAGGTGACAAAACTCGGATAGCGAATTCGGTTATTTCGATACTAAAAAACTATAGTGTCAGCGAGGCAAATCGTAGTTTTTTTCTTCAAGAAGATATCGCTAAGAGTATTGAGGACAAATTGCAAAAGGAAGACGGAAATATCTATAATTTATCTGCTTATGGATATTTGATAACACAGCTTTCCTATTATTTTCGCTGTAAAATTGTCCACGGAAGTAAACCAATGCTTTTGTTTGCGTATGCTGACGATTCGGAGCTGCATTGCTTACAGATATTAAATGAATTACTTGAAGAGTTCATTGATGGATTTCTTCCAAAATGCTTTGATAATGAGTATATTCATAATACGCTTATTCCAATAGTCCAAACTATCACACTAAAATAGTTAAAGCGTATATAAAATGCTGTTATGTAAAATCGCCAAGTGAAGGTGATTCCACTTGGCGATTGCACTAATTAATTGTAAATTAACTCTTTGTTAATAATCTCTGTAGCTCGATAGCGGATGCTATTCATACGCTTCACCCACATCATCTGATTATCTGCTTTGAGTTTCTCATTTAATCCTTCTTGCTTTGCAAGTTGATTTACTAACCGAAAGAACATATCCTCTGCCTGTTCGTCAATATCGGCAAGATAGGCGGTGAGTTTACAGCTCGTTAGAAGGTTAGTATAAATGATAGGATGATGATTTTTGAGGTATCGTAAATGCCGCCTACCCCAAATTCCGATTTCAACCTTTGGCTGTTCGGGCAATTTCAAATCGGGCAACAAGTAATCTCCCTGCTGTGTGTATGTAATCTTTGTCGCCATAATTCAGACCTCCTTGAACTTAATCTTCTTTACTTTATCTTTCGTGAGCTTGATTAACAGCTCGTCAATGACATCGGTATATTTGCTCCGTGAGATGAGGTCATTCCTCAAATCAATCAGGCTGTTGATGACCGTGCGCCGCTCATCGGGCGTTAAGTATATGTGATACTTTGAATTTTTCATTGTCAATTCCTCCTTGACTTAAATTTACATTCACATTATAGGAAGAAATTGAATAAATCACAAATGTGCGAGCGAGAAATGTGTGTAACTGCCGATAAAACCTGAATTTTCATAAGTCCGTTATGAACACTCGCACCATATTTCTTAAAGACATTTCCAAAATGTCTTTAAGAAATATCTTCAACAAGCAACGGATGAAGGGAATTGAAGGCGAGCGTTAAGAAAACGTCACGGTGTGACGT
>NZ_JAHLQB010000010.1 GCF_018918205.1 Lachnoclostridium sp. MSJ-17
TAACGAAAAATAAAACCTCTTGCAGTACAAACTTTGCAAGAGGTTTTTGTGAATAATGACAGTTTGCGTTTCCCCGATCAGGAACCCGCGCTTTCGTAAGCCCTTATTCCGCGGTGCCATATAAATACGCCGAGAGACATAAGAGCCGCTGACATCAGCACCGTCATGCCGACGTTATACAGAGGATTCTCTCCTGTCAGCAGGTAAAGCGCCGGAAAGTACGCGGTAAAAGCAAAGGGAATGACATAGGTGATGATATTTTTTACAATCTCGTTGTAAATAGTGACGGGGTATTTCGCGAAATCGTTGAACATATACACCATATAGATGATGTTTCCGCTGCGCTTGCTCCAGAACGCAACCGAGGCGGTGATAATCTTGATTCCGGTATAAATAAACGTGGCGAAAAACACCGCCGCTATGCCGAGGAGCACCCTGAAAACGTTCCATTCGATCTGAAGCTGCGGCAGCGCAACGCTCACCAGAGCGATTCCCATAATCAGCTCGCCGAAAGCGTCGATCTGCAGCTTTTCAAAAAGCACGTGAACAAGCGTGTTTACCGGCCGCGTGAGGTACTTGTCGAAGTCGCCCTTGCGGACAATAAAGTGACCGATCGCCCAGAGGTTGTCAAAAAACAGGTGGTCAATTCCCTTGGGAATGAGCGAAAAACCGTAGATAAATACAACCTCGTTCAGACTCCAGCCCATCAGGCTCGGAATGTTGTTGAAAATAATCCACAGGAAAAGCAGATTTGAGCACTGCACCATCAGAAAGCCGATAACGCCGACGATGAAATCGCCCTTGTACTCCATCATGCGCTTAAGCTCCTGAGCGACAAAAATCCGGTGGATACGGAATAATCTTCTGATATGTCTCATACTCAACCTCCCTGCACGCTCAGCCGCCTGACGCTGACGACCCAGAGCAGCTTTGAAAGCCCGAAGAAAAACAGCGCCCAGAACACCTGCAGGCCGAGGTAATAAAGCAGCTCCGTTCCCTGATAAACGCCCATGTAGATCATAACGGGCGTATAGTTCAGCGAAGCGAACGGAAGGATCATGAAAATCCGTCCTAGCGTCTCGGGAAGAAACGAGAGCGGGATTATCGCGCCCGAGAGAAAACCGACGATGCAGTTTTTCATCATATTCGCGCCCCAGAGATACTTGATCACAAAGGCGAGAAAGCCAAAGCAGATGTTGAAAAAGAAGTTGATGAGATAGGCCAGCACGCAGCTGCAAAGGTAGATCAGCAGGTTAAAGACAGAAAACTGCAGGCTGCCAGTAATAAGCGTTCTGACGATCTCAAGCCCCGCGATAAGCGGAACCACCAGAATCATCTCGGTAAGCAGCTTGTTTCCCAGCTCCTGAAAAAGGAAGGTCGCGTTGTAGCTGACGGGCTTTATCAGCCGCATCGCTATCGAGCCGTCGCGAACCTCCTCGCCCACAGCCCATGCTGCGTCGCTGCCGATCATCGTGCTTGTCAGAAAAATCAGGAATATGTACACGATCATCTGCGGCAGCGTAAAGCCGTTCATGGTCTCGCCGCTGCCCGAGAGAAAGACCGCGTGCCAGATGAAATAGGATACAAAGCAGCCCAGAACGCTTCCGAGGATGTAAAACACCCAGTTGACGCGGTAGGTCGCGGTCTCCTGCATTCCGGCGTTGATAAAAGGAAAGTATATTTTGAATATCCGTTTCATCACTCCACCCCCTGCTTGTAGAGGCGGCGGATGATCTCCTCGATGTCCGCGTCCTTAACGCTGATATCGTTGACATGCACGGTTTCGAGGGTGTAGGCGAGAATATCCGAGACCGGAACGGCTGAGCTGTTGAAGCGCACCTTGACAGCCGAACCCTCGCACTTGACCGAAACGTCCTCCTCCCCGATAGAAAAATGCTCCCGGTATCCGAGCGCGGCTTTGGGGTCGGGCGAATCGGTTACAAAATTCAGCTCGCGGATCTGCCCGTACCGCGTTTTAAGCTCGTTTACGGAGCCGTCAAAAACATTCTTGCCCTTATCGATCATCACGATGCGGTCGGCAAGCAGCTCGATGTCCGCAAGGTCGTGGGTGGTAAGGATAACGGTTGTCTGCTCCTGACGGTTGATCTGCTCGATCGCCCTGCGGATATTGTCCTTTACAACAACGTCCAGACCGATAGTCGGCTCGTCCAGAAACAGCACCTTAGGGCTGTGCAGCAGCGATGCGGCTATATCCGCCCGCATTCGCTGACCGAGAGAGAGCGTACGCACGGGGCTTGAGATAAAGCTCTCAAGGTCGAGCGTCTCGTTGAGAAACGCCATGCGCTCTTTATAGCTCTTGTCGTCGACCTCGTAAATTTCCTTGAGCACGCCGTAGGTCTCGCGCAGCGGCAAGTCCCACCAGAGCTGGGTGCGCTGACCGAAAACAACGCCGATTTCCTTAACGTAGTTCTTTCGGCTGACGGTCGGATTTTTTCCGTTGATAGTGCACCTGCCAGAGGTCGGGGTGAGAATGCCGGTGAGCATTTTGATCACCGTGCTCTTTCCGGCGCCGTTGGGTCCGATAAAGCCGAGGATCTCGCCCTTTGGCACCTCAAAGCTTATGTCGTCCACCGCCACAACGCGCTCGGTTTTTGGTCGGAAAAGCGACTTGAAGCTTCCCTTCAAGCCGGGTTCCTTGACGGTTTTTTTAAATTCCTTTCTTAGGTTCTCAACCTTTATCATAAAGAACCCTCCCGTTGTTCTCCGGTTGCGCCGCAGACCGACACGGTTGTCCGTCGGCGATACCGGGTATTTTTTCCGAAGCCGCCGCGGTGGCTCCGGACGCGTTCAACGTAAACGCGCAAAGAAGCGCAAGGCTTCCATGATGGTATTATACACTCTATTAAGCCGTGTGACAAGTATAAAATTGCGTCTGCCTAGCCAATAAAGCAAACGACAATCAGCGCTGAGCAACCAACGGTAAAACTTTTGTAAATATTGTTGACATCAGAGTGATGAACTGCTATTATTCAGTGTGAATTTATTTCACATTTATTTGGAGAATTATGACTACCTATCAACTGACCGAGAACGAGGACAGCGATTGCCCGTACGGGATAGAAGCTCTGTCAGACGGCACAAGCCTGCGTTATGACAACGTAACGTCTGACAGAGCGTCAATGGAAGCTATCGTCGGCATCTGCAACGAAGGCGGACTTGAAATCTGCCACCTCGAGGATATTTTAGAGGATTTTTTGACAGACTTTTGCATTTAGCGGAAAAGTGTGTTACAATATATACGGTGATGAATATGTTATGTAATCTATGTCCCAGAAGATGCGGCGCGCTGCGGACGGAGCACACCGGAAACGGCTTTTGCGGCATGGGCACCCTGCCCGTCGTCGCGAGGGTCGCTCCGCATTTCGGAGAGGAACCGTGCATAAGCGGCAAAAACGGCAGCGGGGCGGTGTTCTTTTCAGGCTGCACCATGCACTGCATGTACTGTCAGAACTACGAGATATCAGTCAAAAACAAGGGCACGACTCTCAGCGTGAGGCAGCTCGCGGAATGCTACAGAATGCTCGAGGAGAGCGGCGTTCACAACATAAACCTCGTGACAGCCGATCACTTTGCCGAAGCGGTCGCCGAGAGCCTGCGCATCTACCGCCCGAATATCCCTGTAATATACAACTGCTCGGGCTACACCTCGCCCGAGATACTCACCCTGATGAACGGTCTGGTTGACGTGTACCTGCCCGACTTCAAATACAGCGACAACAAGCTCGCGAAAAAGCTCTCGCACACTCCCGATTACGTCGATACGGCTCTCGCCTCGATAGCGGAGATGCTCTTTCAGGTCGGCAAGCCGAAATTCGACAGCGACGGCATGATACAAAAGGGCGTTATAGTGCGCCACCTTATACTCCCCGCCCACACCAGACAGAGCATTGACGCCCTCGAGCTTCTAAAGCGCAATTTCGGCGACGAGATACTTGTGAGCCTGATGTGTCAGTACGTTCCGTGGGGCGAGGCGAAGCGTCACCCGAAGCTCGGAAGAACTATCACCAAGCGCGAGTACGAAAAGGTGAAGGACGTCCTGTTCAGGAACTTCTCAGACGGCTTTACACAGGACCTGTCGGCGGCGAGCGCCGAATACATACCCGACTGGGATTTTGATAGTGATATTAGTTGGTAGTAAGTAGTTGGTAGTTAGTAGTTTTTGGTCGAGTTATATTTTAGTCAATAATATTATCTTTATATTTTCTTTTCAAAAAAGCGGGGCTGTTTTGCGACAGCCCCGTTGATTATTTATTTATAAATTTACACCGGCATATCCTGAGGAAGGGCAGGCTCGATAACTATCGTGTTCGAGATAAAGCCCGGCTTGATATGCGCCTTGAGATATCCTACGGGAGCCTGCGGCGACAGGGTAACTGTCATGTCAACACACTTGCGGCTCATTCCCGCCGTCATGTGTACGGTGTGAGTGCCGAACGGCAGAGTATAGGACACGGTCTCCTTGTTGCCGATATGTCCGCAGGGCTGACCGTCGATGTACACGCCGAAGCCTATAGCCACGCCGAGCGGACTTCCCATGCGGTACAGCTTTATTTCTCCGCCCATGGGCGCGAGCTGATTGCCGCACTGCGGGCAGGGTATGTCTGTGTTGATATCCGTCACGTTGCCGCACCGTGAACAGCGCACGCGGTACCTTCCTGTCATCATAATAATTCTCCTCTCATTATTTATCCGCCGCGAGGGTGATTTCCTCCTCAACTTCCTCGCCGGTCGACGCCTGATAGTATTTCAGCGTGACCTTGTCGCCGTCCTTGTGCTTCTCGAGCACGTTGTATATCTCGGAGAAGGTCGTGATTTTCTCTCCGTCCAGACCGGTGACGATATCTCCCTGAGCAAGCTTTGTATCGCCGCAGGGGCCGTTCTTGTCGACCTCGTCAACGTAAATGCCCTGCGGAATGTTGTTGTAGGTCGCGGTCTCGAGGTCAATCGCCGTGCCTGTGATGCCGATTTTGACTCTGCCCGCTACATAGCCGTTCCGGATAAGGCTGTCGACAATTTCCTTGACCGTGTCGGAAGGAATGCAGAAGCCCATGCCCTCGTAGGCTGTACCGGCGATCTTGGAGCTTGCCACGCCGATTACCTGACCGTACATATTGACCGCGGGGCCGCCGGAGTTGCCGGGGTTGATAGCCGCGTCGGTCTGAATGAACTTGACTATGCTCTTGCTCGAGGCGTCGCGGTCGAGAGCCGATACGACGCCCTTTGTCATTGAATTCTGGTAGCTGATGCCGCCGGGATTGCCGACGATGATGATGTCCTCGCCCAAGGTCAGCTCGCCCGAATCGCCGAAGGCGGCGGGCTTGAGACCCTCGGCGCCGTCCATTTTGAGTACGGCGAGGTCGGTGCGGCTGTCAAAGCCGACTACGCCCGCACTGTACTCCTTGCCGTCGGAGGTGATTACATTAATCGCGTAAGCTGTCTTGCTGTTGCCGACGACGTGGGCGTTGGTGATGAGATATCCGCCCTGAGAGATGATGATTCCGCTGCCCTGCGACTTGAGCGAGGTCTTGTCCTTGTCGGAATAGCACATGATGCCGGCTACCGACTCGGAAACGCTCTTGAACGCGTACTCGGAGTTGTATGACGAGCTTGTGTCGGCGTCAGAGGGCTTTTTCTCGAGCTTCATTCCGCTGTAGTCGGGAATAATCTTGTCGCTGTAGTCGCTCTGGTCGTTGACAACGGGAGCCGTGGTCTCCTGCCGGAACAAGCCTCCGCCGTTGCCGTTATCGGGCATGGTGAACTCGTGGAAGCCGTTGACGGGCTCGTCGTTCTTAGCCGCCTGCTGACTTCCGTTGTGGAGCACGTAGACGAGGATTCCGCCGAGACTGCCCGCAAGGAGCACGCTGAGCACGATGATGACCGCGATAAGTCCCTTGTTGGACTTTTGCTTAGGCGGCTTGGGCTGAGCGTAAACATTCTGCTGCTGAGCGTAAACGTTCTGCTGCGGCTGAGGATAATAATTCTGCGGCGGGTACTGCGGCTGAGAATAGGCGTTCGGCGGAAACTGCGGCTGCTCGGGAGTGACAAAGGCGCCGTTCTGGTAAACCGCTGTGTGGCGCACCGGGTCAAACGTCTCGTTCTGCGGAGTCTGAGCTGCCGCGGGGTCGGCAGGCTGAGACTGCTGCGGCTCGGTGCGCAGGAGCGGCTTTTCGGGATTGAAATTCTGCGGCGGCACAGGCGGCTCAAACGGCTGGTTTGAGGGCTGCGGCGTAAAAGCCTGCTGCTGCGGAACATATCGCTGCGCCGGCTGCGAATAGTCGTTCTTTTCTGTAAAAGGCTTCTGCGGAGCGTTTCCGTAGAAGTCGTTTTCGGGTTTATAATCCATAGTTTAATCACCTGATTTCAATTTTGTACAGTAACATTATACATCTTTAACTGCCCGAACGCAAGCGATTGAATGTGAAATTTTGGTGAACAGCGCCGCCGCTGCCGCGTTAAAATCGTTTTCAAGGCAGGGCATGAGAGATTTTACAAAATTTTATAAGTTTTTTCTCCCTTTTTTCTTGAAATGACTTTATTTTTGGTACAATTTATAGTATAATAATTGTAACTCGACGGTGGGAGACGTTCCGCTGTTGAAATTTTTCAGAAAAAGGAAGATGAATATGCCATTAGTTAACGCAAAAGAAATGCTTACAAAGGCAAAGGCAGGTCACTACGCTGTAGGCCAGTTCAACATCAACAACCTTGAGTGGACAAAGGCTATCCTCCTGACTGCTCAGGAGCTCAACTCCCCCGTTATTCTCGGTGTTTCCGAGGGTGCCGGCAAGTATATGTGCGGCTACAAGACCGTAGTCGGCATGGTAAACGGTATGCTCGAGGAGCTCAAGATCACCGTTCCCGTAGCTCTCCACCTCGACCACGGCTCATACGAAGGCGCCAAGGCTTGCATCGCGGCAGGTTTCAGCTCGATCATGTTCGACGGCTCTCACTATCCGATCGAGGAGAACGTTGAAAAGACTAAGGAACTCGTTGCTACCTGCGAGGAGCTCGGTCTCTCCATCGAGGCTGAGGTAGGCTCCATCGGCGGCGAAGAGGACGGCGTTATCGGCGCGGGCGAATGCGCGGATCCCGCTGAGTGCAAGATGATCGCTGACCTCGGCGTTACAATGCTCGCTGCAGGCATCGGCAACATTCACGGCAAATATCCCGAGAACTGGGCAGGTCTGAGCTTTGACACCCTCGACGCTATCCAGCAGCTCACAGGCGAAATGCCCCTCGTACTCCACGGCGGCACAGGCATTCCCGCTGACATGATCAAGAAGGCTATCTCCCTCGGCGTTTCCAAGATCAACGTTAACACCGAGTGCCAGCTCGCTTTCGCGGCGGCTACAAGAGAGTACATCGAGGCAGGCAAGGATCTCCAGGGCAAGGGCTTCGATCCCAGAAAGCTCCTCGCGCCCGGCTTCCAGGCTATCAAGGACACAGTTAAGGAGAAGATGGAGCTCTTCGGTTCCGTTGACAAGGCTTAACAGTTACCGCATAACTAATTCGGAGAGGTTGGTTTTCAGCCTCTCCGTTTTTTATCTCGTAGTGACAGGGCTTGTCCCTGTCAGCAGTAACGGCAGATGTTTACCGGAATATGATACGCCGGAAAATGCACGTTTATCGCAGTTAGCGTCATATTACAATAACGCCCTGTTCACGTTCCCTGACAGCCGCAAGGGCTGTCGATACGGTGTAAATCAGAACGTTAAAATTATCTACCAAATGCCTACTAAAAATTCGTAGTGACAGGGCTTGTCCCTGTCAGCAGTAACGGCAGATGTTTACCGGAATATGATACGCAGGAAAATGCACGTTTATCGCAGTTAGCGTCATATTACAATAACGCCCTGTTCACGTTCCCTGACAGCCACAAGGGCTGTCGCTACGGTGTTTATCAGAACTTCGGATTTAATCTCTACCCAACTACCAACCACCCAACTACCAACTACCAACTACTATCTACCCAACTACCAACTACCCAACTACCAACTACCCAACTACCAACTACCCAACTACCAACTACCCAACTACCAACTACCCAACTACCAACTAAACTCTCCCAAAAAGTCCTTGTCAAACCCGATAAACTGTTGTATAATGGGAATGTTATGTAACATCAACGGAGGAATAGATATGGCTGATAATAAAAAAATGGTCGAGGCTATCACGAGCCGCGACGAGGATTTTGCTAAATGGTACACAGATATTGTCAAAAAGGCTGAACTGGTTGACTATTCTGGCGTAAAGGGCTGCATGGTCATCCGTCCCTACGGCTTCGCGCTCTGGGAGCTCATGCAGGCTGACATGGACAGACGCTTCAAGGAGACCGGTCACGAGAACGTCTACATGCCGATGTTCATTCCCGAGAGCCTTCTGCAGAGAGAGAAGGATCACGTCGAAGGCTTCGCTCCGGAATGCGCGTGGGTAACGATCGGCGGTCAGGAAAAGCTGACAGAGCGTCTTGCTGTGCGTCCGACCTCTGAGACCCTTTTCTGCGAGCACTACAAGAAGATCATCAAGACCTACCGCGACCTGCCCAAGCTCTACAACCAGTGGTGCAGCGTCGTGCGCTGGGAAAAGACTACCCGTCCGTTCCTGAGAACCTCGGAGTTCCTGTGGCAGGAGGGTCATACAATGCACGCGACCGCCGAGGAGGCTCAGGCTGAGACCCTGAAAATGCTCAAGGTCTACGAGGACTTCTACGCCGAGACGCTCGCTATCCCCGCGGTAGTCGGTCAGAAAACCGAGAAGGAGAAATTCGCGGGAGCCGAGGCGACATACACTATCGAGCCGATGATGCACAACGGCGTCGCGCTGCAGGGCGGAACCTCGCACTACTTCGGCGACGGCTTTGCAAAGAGCTTCGGCATCACCTACACCGGCAAGGACAACAAGCTCCACTATCCGCACCAGACCTCATGGGGCACATCTACCCGCATGATAGGCGCGCTCATCATGGTTCACAGCGACGACGACGGACTTGTTCTCCCGCCGAAGGTAGCTCCCATTCAGGTGGCGCTCATTCCCGTTGCCCAGCATAAAGAAGGCGTTCTCGAGAAGGCTGACGAGCTCAAGGCTGAGCTCTCCAAGAAGTTCCGCGTAAAGCTCGACGACAGCGACCATGCTCCGGGCTGGAAGTTCGCCGAGTACGAGATGAAGGGCGTGCCGGTGAGAGTCGAGATCGGCCCCAAGGATATCGAGAAGAACCAGTGCGTAGTAGTACGCCGCGACACAAGAGAAAAGGCGTTCGTACCTCTCGAAGGACTGAGCGATTATATTGAAAACCTGCTCGTTACTATCCACAAGGATATGTACGACCGCGCCGCCAAGAATACCGAGGAAAAGACCTTCGCAGCGAGAACTCACGAGGAGTTCCTCGACACCGCGAAGAACCGCCCGGGCTTCATCAAGGCTATGTGGTGCGGAGATTCCGCCTGCGAGGATCAGCTCAAGGACGAGACCGGCGGCGTAAAGAGCCGCTGTATCCCGTTTGAGGAGGAACACCTCGCCGACACCTGCGTATGCTGCGGCAAGCCCGCCAAGCATATGGTATTCTGGGGAAAACAGTATTGATACAACTGCTGATGTAGGGGCGTGCATCGCACGCCCGCACCACATATTAACCATTGTCTGCGGGCGAGCAGTGCTCGCCCCTACAAAGTTTTATTCCGAAAGGAGTGAGAGAATGCCTATTAAGGTTCAAAGCAATTTGCCCGCGATAAAAATACTTGAAACAGAGAATATCTTCGTCATGCCCAACGAGGTCGCGCTCAGACAGGACATACGTCCTCTGAAAATCCTGATACTCAACCTCATGCCTACAAAAATCGCGACCGAGACGCAGCTTCTCCGTCTGCTCGGAAACAGTCCTCTGCAGGTCGACATCGAGCTGCTGCAGATGGCTTCTCACACCTCGAAAAACACATCTCCGCAGCACCTTACGACCTTCTACAAGACCTTCGACGAGGTCAAAGACGACACCTTCGACGGTCTTATCATCACCGGCGCGCCGGTCGAGCAGCTGCCGTTCGAGGAGGTCGACTACTGGGATGAGCTGTGCTCGATTATGGAGTGGTCAAAGCACAACGTCTACTCCACCTTCCACATCTGCTGGGGCGCTCAGGCGGGACTTTATTACCACTACGGAATTCAAAAATACGAGCTTTCAGAAAAGCTCAGCGGAATCTACACCCACAAGGTGCTCAACCCGACGCATCACCTGATGTTCGGCTTCGACGACAGCTTCCGCATTCCGCATTCGCGATACACATCTGTCAGGCTCGAGGATCTGAAAAAGTGCAAAGAGCTCGAGGTGCTCGCCGTCAGCGACGAGGCAGGCCCCGCAGTTATCTGCAACAGGACCGGCAGACAGGTGTTCATCACCGGACACGCCGAGTATGACCGCGAAACCCTAGCCAACGAGTATTACCGCGACCTCAGCCGCGGACTTGACCCGAACGTTCCCTGCAATTACTTCCCGGACGACGACCCGTCCCGGACTCCGCCTATGGTTTGGCGCAGCAACGCGACTCTGCTCTACACCAACTGGCTCAACTACTTTGTATATCAGGCGACTCCTTACGACCTCAAGGAGCTGCTTCAGAAATATCCGCACTGATAATTCCGACACCAAGGAGACGGCTATGAAAAAAGAAAATATGGCGATGCTTTGTGATTTCTATGAATTCACCATGTCCAACGGCTACTTCAAATACGATTTTTACAAGCGCAAGGTGTACTTCGACGTATTTTTCCGCAAGGTGCCCGACAACGGCGGTTTTGCCGTCGCCGCGGGTCTTGAGCAGGTGATCGAATACATTAAGGAGCTGCACTTTGACGACGACGATATCGCCTACTTCCGCTCCAAGGGCATTTTTGACGAGGAATTCCTCGATTATCTCAAGAGCTTCCGCTTCACCGGCGACATCTGGGCTGTTCCCGAGGGTACTCCCGTTTTCCCGAACGAGCCTATCCTCACCGTCCGCGCTCCCGCGATCGAGGCTCAGATCATCGAGACCTACATTCTGCTCTCGCTCAACCACCAGACGCTTATCGCGACAAAGGCTAACCGCATTGTCCGCGCCGCTCAGGGCAGAGCCGTGCTCGAGTTCGGCTCACGCCGCGCTCAGGGAGGTTCGGGAGCCGTTCTCGGCGCGAGAGCCGCGTACATCGGAGGCTGCGCCGGCACCGCCTGCACCCTCACCGACGAGCTCTACGGAGTTCCCGCCGGCGGAACAATGGCGCATTCGTGGGTTCAGATGTTCGACAGCGAATACGAGGCATTCCGCGCCTACTGCGAGCTTTACCCCGACAACCCGACTCTTCTCGTCGATACCTACAACACTCTGCGCAGCGGCATTCCCAACGCGATAAAGGTGTTCAAGGAGGTTCTGCTCCCTCAGGGCAGGACGAAGTGCGCTATCCGCCTCGACTCCGGCGACATCTCTTACCTCTCCAAAAAGGCTCGCAAGATGCTCGACGACGCCGGTCTTACCGAGTGCAAAATCACCGCGTCGAACGCGCTCGACGAGAAGCTTATCCGCGACCTCATGATGCAGGGCGCCCAGGTAGACACCTTCGGCGTCGGCGAAAGACTCATCACCTCGTCGTCATCGCCGGTTTTCGGCGGAGTTTACAAGCTCGTCGCTGTCGAGAACTCCGAGGGCGATATCGAGCCTAAGATCAAGGTCAGCGAGAACGCCGCGAAGATCACCAACCCGCACTTCAAGAAGGTCTACCGCTACTACGACAACGAGAGCGGCAAGGCTCTCGCCGACGAGCTCTGCGTTTACGACGAGGTCGTCGACGACACAAAGCCGCACACCATCTTCGACCCCAACGCCACATGGAAAACCAAGACTCTGACGGATTTCACCGCCAAGGAGCTGCTTGTTCCGATATTCAAGGACGGCGAATGCGTCTATGATTCCCCGTCGATAAAGGAGATCGCCGACTACTGCCGCGCTCAGATCGACCTTCTGTGGGACGAGGTAAAGCGCTTTGAGAATCCGCACGACTACTATGTCGACCTCTCGCAGCAGCTTTATCAAATTAAAAATATTCTCCTCAATGTGCATAAAATGTAAATTCCAATTTTGATTAAGCGGTATAAACAGCACAAAAAACGAGAATAATTATACAAGTCTTTACGGTGCTGTAATAAATCGAATATTTCTCGAACGGAATAATAACGTATTTATATTGTCTTTACGGAATTTTGGCGAAATAATTACACGGATTGTTAATTCTAAAAACAAAAATGACATTTCCTTAATTAATTGAGTACAAGTTCGCCAAAAAACGGTTACAATTTTCAGAACACGTTGACTTTACTACGATTTTGTAGTATCATTTTCTACAGAAGAATTGTCGAGTTACAGCCGTGTAACCACAGCACCGGTTTTTCTTTAATCAAAATGTAATATATTCTGTGGTTCAAAGCGGTTTTTCAGGCGATTTTACACTATATATAGCGTACAACTATTGTTGCAGACTAAATCTTTCGAAGGAATTGGAGTGTCAACAATTGGAAAAATTTGTTGTTAACGGCGGCAAGCCCTTGTTCGGAGAAGTAAATATCAGCGGCGCGAAAAACGCGGCTGTAGCTATCATCCCCGCGGTGATCCTCTGTGACGAGCCCTGCCAGATTGAAAATATACCAAACATCAGCGACGTTACCCTCATCAGCAAGATTTTGCAGCAGATGGGCGCGAAGGTCAAGAGGATCAACAGAAGCACCCTCTACATCGACCCCACCCACATGCACTCAAGCTCCGCGACCACCGACCTCGTAAGAGGCATGAGAGCTTCCTACTACCTGCTCGGCGCTCTGCTCGGCAAGTACGGCAAGGCAAAGGTCGCGCTTCCCGGCGGCTGCAACTTCGGCGTCCGTCCGATCGACCAGCACCTCAAGGGCTTTGAGGCTCTCGGAGCCGAGACCAGACTCGTTGACGGCGCGATCATCGAAGCCGCCTGCGACGAGGAGGAGGGTCTTGTCGGCACACACATCTACCTCGACGTGGTTTCCGTCGGCGCTACCATGAACATCATGCTCGCCGCGAGCCGCGCAAAGGGTCTGACCGTCATCGAGAACGCGGCAAAGGAACCGCATATCGTCGACCTCGCTAACTTCCTCAACTCCATGGGAGCTGACGTAAGAGGCGCAGGCACCGACGTTATCAAGATCCGCGGCGTTTCCTGCATGCACGGCATCACCTATTCGATCATTCCCGACCAGATAGAGGCGGGAACCTATATGTGCGCCGCTGCTGCGACACGCGGACGCATCACGATCAACAACATCACTCCCAAGCACCTTGAGTCCATCTCCGCGAAGTTCCGCGAAATGGGCGTTAAGATCACCGAATACGACGAGGCTATCATCTTTGACGCGACGGTAAAGCCGCTCAAGAGGGTCAACATCAAGACCATGCCTCACCCCGGCTTCCCCACCGACTGTCAGCCGCAGTTCACCGCTCTGCTCATGAGTGTGCCCGGCACGAGCATTGTCAACGAGAACGTCTGGGACAACCGCTATCAGTATATCAGCGAGCTTATCCGCATGGGCGCTCATATCTCCGTTGAGGGCAGACTCGCAATCATCGAGGGCGGCACTCCGCTCACAGCGGCTCCCGTCAGCGCGACCGACCTCAGAGCCGGCGCCGCGATGATCGTCGCGGCTCTCCAGATCAAGGGCACCACCGAGATCTCGAGCATTCAGTACATCGAGAGAGGCTACGAGGACGTAGTCGAGAAGTTCAGAGCTCTCGGCGCGGACATCAAAAAGGTTTACTACACCGGCGACAACGAGCAGGAGCTCGGCGCGTAAACAATTTTATAAACGAAAATCAAAGGTTTGACGTTATGTCAGACCTTTTTTTGCGCCGCTGCAAACGGGTACTTGCGGCAAAGTGAAAAATGTGATATTATTTTATCACTGTCCGCAGCTTAAACGACCGCTTGAAATATTCATAGACGGGCGACCGCGAGGGTCGCCCCTACACTGTTAAGGAAAAATATAATTAAATTTTCAAGCTGCGGATAGCGTTTATTTTCATACTAAAACTGACGGAGATTGAGATTATGGCGCGTATCGTACCGCTTTTCAGCGGAAGCAAGGGAAATTGTTACTACATAGGAACCGCCGCTCAGGGCGTGCTGATCGACGCGGGGCGCAACTGCAAGCAGATCGAGCTAGCGATGGAAGCCAACGGACTGAGCATGAAATCGGTGGGCGCGGTCTTTGTCACCCACGAGCATATCGACCACTGCTCGGCGCTCAAGGTTCTCGCAAAAAAGCACAGCCTGCCCGTATACGCGAGCGAGGGTACGCTCAACGCCCTTGCGCAGCGCGACAAGCTGCCGCCGAACGCCAAAACTATCGTCATCAATAACGAGATCGCCCTCGGCGGCATGAATATCCTGCGCGTGAACACTCCGCACGACGCTGCCGAGAGCTGCTGCTACAAGGTCACCTCGCCCGACGGCAAGACGGCTATGGTCGCGACCGACATAGGCTATGTCACCGACGAAATACGCTCCGCGCTGACGGGCTGCAGCCTCGTTGTTCTCGAATCGAACCACGATATCGACATGCTGCGCACGGGTCCGTACACCTACGTGCTCAAAAAGCGGATTTTGTCCGACAAGGGACACCTCTCAAACGACGCCTGCGCCACAGAGCTTACTCAGCTTGTCAGGGAAGGCACGCTGCGGCTGATCCTCGGTCACCTCAGCGAGATGAACAACACCCCGCAGATCGCGCTCCGCACCTCTGTCGCAGAGCTCGGACGCGCCGGAATGAAATACAAAAATGACTACACCCTCGACGTGGCTCCAAGCGCGCCGACGGTAATGAGCGTGATATTTTAATGCTGAAAATCAACATAATCTGCATCGGAAAAATCAAGGAAAAATACTTCTCGGACGCGATCGCCGAGTATACAAAGCGTCTCGGGGCATTCTGCAAATTCGGGATAACGGAGCTGCCCGAGGAAAAAATCAGGGACAATAACCCCAACCAAGCCCAGATCGGCGAGGTTCTGCTCGCCGAGGGAAAGAGCATTCTCAAAAAGCTCGGCGCGTCGGACTATGTGATCGCCCTGTGCATCGAGGGAAAAATGATCTCGAGCGAGGAGCTATCAAAAACTCTCGACAGCCTCGCGCTCTCGGGCAAAAGCACGGTGAGCTTTATCATAGGCGGCAGCTACGGACTCAGCGACGAGGTCAAAAACCGCGCCGGCCTGCGCCTGTCGATGAGCCGCATGACCTTTCCGCACACAATGGCGCGAATGATACTCACAGAGCAGATATACCGCGCCTTCGAGATAAGCACAAACGGAAAATACCACAAATAGAATGGATAATGGATAATGTACAATGGACAATGGACAATGGACAATTAAGGGTCGCTTCGCTCCGAATATAAATCGGGTGCGGGCAGAGCCCGCCATTCATTGTCAATTGTCAATTGTCAACTGTCAATTAAAAAATCAGGAGGAACTATGGCTTTAGACGGCATTTTTTTACGGCATATAAAGCATGAAATAGAAAACGAAATCCTCGGCTCGCGCGTGAATCAGATCTATCAGCCAAACCGCGACGAGCTGGTTCTTGTCCTTCGCGGATATTCGGGCAGCAAAAAGCTCCTGCTCTCCGCGAGGGCTAATTCGCCGCGCGTGAATTTCACCGGGCACGCTCCCGAAAACCCGGCGCAGCCGCCTATGTTCTGCATGCTTCTGCGCAAGCGTCTCGGCGGCGGAAAGCTCGTCGCTGTGCGTCAGCTCGAGTGCGACCGCGTGCTGTTTCTCGATTTTGAGTGCATAAACGAGCTCGGCGAGCAGGTGCCGCTGACCGTCGCCTGCGAGATCATGGGCATGTACAGCAACATCATCGTGCTCAACCGCGAATCAGGCGTTATCACCGACGCTCTCAAGCGCGTTGACCTCACCCTCAGCAGCAAACGGCTCGTTCTTCCGAACATAAAATACGAGCTGCCCGAGGCTCAGGACAAGCTCAATATCCTCACCTCGCAGCCGCAGCAGATCGCTGAACGAATCCGCTCTCTGCCCGCCGAAATGCCGCTTTCAAAGGCGGTTCTCTCGTCGGTTCAGGGCATATCGCCTATCATCGGGCGCGAGATCGAGCACCGCGTCTGCGAGGGCGCGACGAACAGGCTGGAGGGCGTTCTGTACGACAGATTAATAACGGAGCTCGGCAGCCTGAAATCACTCGTCGAAAACTGCTCCGGCACACCCTGCACCGTCTACCGCGAGGACGGCAAGCCTATGGACGTCTCGTTTTTGCCGGTAACACAGTACGGCGGCTTCATGCACACGGAGAATTCGGAAAGCTTCAACCTTGCGATCGATAATTTTTACGACGAGCGCGACCGTCAGGACAGAATGCGCGTCAAGACGCACAGCCTGAACAAGCTGCTGCAAAATCTCCGTGACCGCACGGCGCGTAAGCTTCAAAAGCAGCACACGGAGCTGAGTCAGTGCGCCGACAGGGAGCAGCTGAGGATACGCGGCGACTTATTGCAGGCGAATCTCTACCGCATCGAGCGCGGGTCAGCGTTCGCCGACGTTGAAAATTACTACGACGAAAACGGCGGCACTCTGCGGATAAAGCTCAATCCGGCGATCTCGCCCGCCGCGAACGCGCAGAAATACTACAAGGACTACCAGAAGGCGAAAAACGCCGAGAGCTTCCTCTCGGAGCAGATAAAAAAGGGCGAATCGGAGCTTGAGTACCTCGACTCGGTGCTCGACGAGGTGTCCCGCGCGGAAACAGAGCGCGAGCTGTCACAGATACGCGAGGAGCTCAACGAGCAGGGCTACCTCCGCGCGCCGAAGGGCAGACAGCCCAAGCAGAGCGCCCTGCCGCCGCTGAGCTTTGAGTCGACGGACGGATTTAAGATCTACGTCGGCAGAAACAACCGTCAGAACGATATCCTCACCCTCAAGACCGCCGCAAAAAACGATATCTGGCTCCACACAAAGGAGATACACGGCTCTCACGTCATCATTTCCGCACAGGGCAGGCAGGTAAGCGAGCAGGCGATCATCGAGGCGGCTAGGCTCGCGGCATACCACAGCAAGGCGCGCAAAAGCTCGAACGTGCCCGTCGATTACACCCTCGTCAGGCATGTCAGCAAGCCCTCGGGAGCAAAACCGGGCATGGTTATCTACGTAAACAACCGCACGGTATACGTAGACCCGTCGGATAGCGTTCAGAAGTCGTCACGGTAACAGCATTTACCTTTTTCTGAAGGTATTGATTGATTTCGTAGGGACAGCCCTCGTGGCTGTCCGGAGAACGGGCAGCTTCTTTCCGTTTTTGGCTGTTTTTTGCGATGAACTTACTCTCAGGCACAGCGCATAAAGGTTTCAAAGCGCTTAATATGTTTGTTCACGTCCCCGGGAGCCCGCAAGGGGCTCCCCTACAGGGGGTCACGAAAGTAAATGCTGTTGCCGTTCAGAAGTCATGAAAAACTCTTTACAAGCCGCGTAAATTGTAGTATAATATAGGTTAATCGTGAAGAAATCCACGGATAAGGAGGCATAAAACAATGATCAGCGGAGCTGAAATTATGGTAAAGTGTTTGGAGGCTGAGGGCGTAAAGGTCGTCTTTGGTTATCCGGGCGCTACCATTTGTCCTTTCTACGACAAAATCTACGATTCCACTTCCATCAAGCATATCCTTGTCCGTCAGGAACAGAACGCCGCGCATATGGCGAGCGGTTATGCCCGCTGCAGCGCGAGCGGTATTCCCGGCGTGTGCGTCGCTACCTCGGGTCCCGGCGCTACCAACCTCATCACCGGCATCGCCACCGCCTACACCGACTCTATCCCGCTTGTCGCGATTACCGGTCAGGTGCGCAGCGACCTTCTGGGCAGAGACGTCTTTCAGGAGGCTGACATCACCGGCGCGTGCGAGCCGTTCGTAAAGCACAGCTACATCGTCAAGAAAACCGAGGATCTGCCGAGAGTATTCAAGGAAGCCTTTCACATCGCCTCAACGGGCAGAAAGGGTCCGGTGCTCATCGACATTCCCATGGACATACAGGAAAACGAGATCGAGGAATTCGTCTATCCCGACAGCGTAAACATCATCGGCTACAAGCCCAACACAAAGGGTCACGCCATTCAGGTCAAGCGCGCGGTAGAGGCGATAAAAAAGAGCCGCCGTCCGCTTATCGTTTCGGGCGGAGGAGTGCTTCTCTCGGGCGTAAAGCCTAAGTTTCAGGCGTTCGCCGACATGACCGGAATTCCCGTTATCTCAACCATGATGGGCATAGGCGTTATGCCCAGCGAGCACGAGCTGTACCTCGGTATGCTCGGCACCCACGGCAAGACGGTCGCCAACCGCGCGCTTCACGACGCGGATCTCGTTATCGTCTGCGGAGCACGTCTCGGCGACAGAGCCGTAGCCGCTCCTCACCAGATGAGCGAGAATACCACCGTCATTCACATCGACATCGACCCCGCCGAGATTGGCAAGAACGTAAAGACCGAGATCCCGATCGTCGGCGATATGAAAAACGTTATGAATATGCTCATCGAGAGCATCGGCGACTACAAGGTTCCCAACCAGTGGCAGGAGACCGTAAAGACCTGGAAAAAGGACTTTCTGCGCGTACCTCCCGTGTTCGAGGGCTATGTTGAGCCGAGGACTCTCGTCGCGCACCTCAGCGCGATGCTCCGCTCAAAGGCTATCCTCGTCGCCGACGTCGGACAGAACCAGATCTGGTGCGCCAACAACTTCCGTATCCGCGAGGGGCGATTCCTCACGACCGGCGGTATGGGCACAATGGGCTACTCTATCCCGGCGGCTGTAGGCGCGAAGCTTGCAAGACCTAACCGCGACGTTGTCGTAGTCTGCGGAGACGGCAGCTTCCAGATGAGCATGAACGAGCTCGCCACTATCGCGGGCAACGAGCTTGCGATAAAGATCATCATCATGCGCAACCACCGTCTGGGCATGGTAAGAGAGCTTCAGGACAAAAACTACAACTGCCGCCACAGCGCGACGATTCTCAAGGGCGACCCGGACTTCCTCAAGATCGCCGAGGCTTACGGCATCGACCACGCCGAGGCGAACTCAAACGCTGAGGCAGAGGAAATCATCAAGGGTATCGTTGATTCGGACAAGCCGTTTATCCTCGTCTGCAACGTTTACCCCGACACTCCGTCCATTTAATGAGGTGACAGTATGCAGTATACATTATCGATTCTCGTTGAAAACCAGGCGGGCGTGCTCTCGAAGATCTCGGGACTGTTTTCCCGCCGAGGATTTAATATTGACTCCCTCGCGGTAGGCGTTACAAACGACCCCGGCGTTTCGCGTATCACAATAGTCGCGAACGGCGACGAGTACGTTGTCGAGCAGCTCGAAAAGCAGCTCAACAAGGTGATTCCCGTCATCAAGGTCAAGCGCCTGAACGAAGGCGAGTTCATCAGCCGCGAGCTGATTCTCATCAAGGTTCACTGCGCCGCCTCAAAGCGCGCGGAAATCATCAAGACCGCCGAAATCATGCAGGCAAAGATCGTCGACGCGGCTCCCAGCTGCGTGACCGTCGAGTACTGCGAGACCTCGGCGAGGGTCAAGACCCTTATCGATATGCTCAAGCCCTACGGAATCCGCGAGATCGTCCGCACGGGCACCATTGCGATAGACCGCGGAAACGCGGCGGTATCGGTCTGATTGATAGCGGAATGATTTTTTCCAACTGCCAACTGCCAACTGCCAACTGCCAACTACCTACTAATCCCGTTTATCCGGCTTACTAAATTTATTATAAACACGCCGCACCTGCGGCAAGGAGGAATTTCAAAATGAAAGACTACAAAGAAAACATGAAGGCACCGATTTATTATCAGTCCGACTGCAATCTTGCCCTTCTCGACGGCAAGACTATCGCCATTATCGGCTACGGCAGCCAGGGTCACGCTCACGCGCTCAACCTCAAGGAGAGCGGCTGCAACGTAATCATCGGTCTGTATGAGGGCAGCAAGTCATGGGCAAAGGCTGAGGCTCAGGGCTTTGAGGTATTCACCGCTGCCGAGGCTGCCAAGAAGGCTGACATCATCATGATTCTTATTAATGACGAGAAGCAGGCGGCTATGTACAAGAAGGACATCGAGCCCAACCTCGAGGCAGGCAACATGCTCATGTTCGCTCACGGCTTCTCGATCCACTTCGGTCAGATCGTACCTCCCGCTGACGTTGACGTTACCATGATCGCGCCCAAGGGACCCGGTCACACCGTTCGTTCCGAGTATCAGGTCGGCAAGGGTGTTCCCTGCCTCGTAGCTGTTGCTCAGGACGCTACAGGTCAGGCTAAGGATCTCGCTCTCGCATACGCCCTCGGTATCGGCGGCGCAAGAGCAGGCGTTCTCGAGACCACATTCAGAACCGAGACCGAGACCGACCTCTTTGGCGAGCAGGCTGTTCTCTGCGGCGGTGTATGCGCTCTTATGCAGGCTGGCTTTGAGACCCTCTGCGAAGCAGGCTACGATCCCAGAAACGCTTACTTTGAGTGCATTCACGAGATGAAGCTCATCGTTGACCTCATCTATCAGTCAGGCTTTGCCGGCATGAGATACTCCATCTCCAACACCGCTGAGTACGGTGACTATGTAACAGGTCCCAAGATCATCACCGAGGACACCAAGAAGGCTATGAGAAAGGTTCTCTCTGACATTCAGGACGGTTCCTTCGCCAAGGAGTTCCTCCTCGACATGTCACCCGCAGGCGGTCAGGCTCACTTCCGCGCTATGAGAAAGCTCGCTTCCGAGGCTCCCGCCGAGAAGATCGGTACCGAGGTAAGAAAGCTCTACAGCTGGTCTGACGAGGATAAGCTCATCAACAACTAATCAGCATCAACAAAGGGCGGGCGTAATGTCCGCCCTGTATTTTTAGGTGAAATATGGAACAGAATTTATTGCAGCGCATAAACGAGCTTGCCAAAAAGAAAAAGACCGTCGGTCTGACGGCTGAGGAGCAGGCTGAGCAGAAAAAGCTCTACAAAATCTATCTCGGCGAGAT
>NZ_JAHLQB010000031.1 GCF_018918205.1 Lachnoclostridium sp. MSJ-17
AAGAGCTGGGTATTCTCGTTCTTGATCTCAATCGCGAGATCAGCGAGCTTCTGCGACTTGCGGGTGCCGTCGATCGAGTAAACGTCGAGCGCGCGCCAGATGACCTTGATAAGACCGTCAAGACCCGCGTCGGGATCGTAAGCCATGATGTCGAAGCCGATCGCGAGAACCTTTCCGACGCCCATGTCCTTGAGCACCTTGACGGGAAGGTTGTCCTTTGAGCCGCCGTCGATGAAATTGTAGTTGCCGTAGTCGCAGGTGGTGTATATCGCGGGGAACGACATACTCGCTCTGACCGCAACGTCAAGCGGCACGTCGGTGAGGTAGTGAATGTGGTCGTTATGCAAGCCCTCGTTCTCGGTGAGGAAAATGCACTCGTCTGTGGTTAGAGTGTCGACGGTGCAGATCGAGAGATTAATCGGCAGATCGCGGAAGCCGCGTATGCCCTTGAGAAGCATTCCTTCCTTGACGACGTCGGCGATCAGCTGTCCGTCCTTTATGCCGTCCTTGTCGACCTTCTTGTTTATGATGAACGTAGCGAGAGCCTTGAAAATCAGTCCGCTGTCGATTTCGGCGAGGGTTTTCCAGTGCTTTTTCGCGAAGTACCGCATTTCCTCGGGCGTCATGCCCATAGCGCAGATCGCAGCCATCGCCGCGCCGGAGCTGGTGCCCGAAACGAACTGCGGATGTATCCCCAGCTCGTAGAGAGCCTTTATCGCGCCGATGTGCGCAATACCCTGTAATCCGCCGCCCGACAACGCGAAGCCTATCGCGTTTTTTCTGTCCGTTCTGTCCATGTGGAGCCTCCTTTCGATATTACTTGTAGAAACGGTAAACATTGCAGTACGACTCTGTTTCCACAAAGTAGTCGTACCAGTTATAGAATTCGTCGAAGCTGTAGTCAGCCTGAATCATATCGAAGTGCTTGAAGTCCGTGTTCGAGGTTATTCCTCCGATCACAGTCTCCGCGTCGGCAAGACGTGAAATGTAGACCGTGACCTCGTTCCGGGATTTGAGCCGCTCGTCGCTGTAGAAGTTTTTGAGCGTATCGGCTTCCTTGCGGTCAACGTCGCCGTTGTTCATATACGCGTCCGCGAAGGCGGTGATTTTTCCGTTTGTGATAACGCCGCGGTCGTTGGCGAAGGTCTCAAGCTCCTGAGCGAGAGTCCGTGACATCTCGGTGGTCTGCAAAATCATCGTGTTGTCGTAGTTCATGAACTTGTCGATGCACTTGTTCCATTCGAGCATAGCGGTGCCGACGAACACGCAGTCCTTTGTCTTTGGCTCATAGAGATTGGTCTTGCCGTAGATGTAATACGGCTGAACCGTCACGAAGCCGATGACGCACGCCAGAACCATGCAGGCAGGCACGGCGAGCTGAACCGTTTTGTTTCTGAACAGGAAGCCCGCAATGCGGATAAATGCGAAGGTGAACATCATCGAGATAAGAGGCAGACTCGCCATGACGTAGCGGTCGCTGTTGAACGGCGAGAGCAGCGAGATTCCGATGAAAAACACCAGTCCCGGGATAATCACGAAGAACGCCTTGCGCGGCAGCTTTTTCTTTTTGACGAAGCGCATGAACACGCCGAAGCCGAGAGCCGCGCCTGCACAGAGGGCAAAGAGCCATATCCTGTTGAGAAACAGGTCCTTCGAGAGCACCTGGATGTATGTGCCGATTTTGTAGAAGAAGTAGGTGACGATAGTTATCGCGTCGATCGAGAGGTCGAGAGAACCGAGTCCGCGGTTGCCGCCGAGGACGTTCTCGATGATATGCGGATAAATCGCCATTGCTATACCCGCTCCGACTACAGCGGTCGCCGCGTAGAGCAGGAAGTTTTTGATTTTCTTTTCCTTAATGCTGAAAATCATGTAGACAAGACCCGCGAGTCCCGCGCAGAGAATGAAGTAATACTGCGTGAGAATGCCGAGAGTCACTACGGGCAGCAGCACGGCGCACTGCCACAGCTTTACCTTCTCCTGCTCGTAGAACCACATGGTGAGGTTGATGAAGGTCAGCACAAAGAAGGTCAGCGAGGCGTACATGCGCAGATAAATAGTCGTGGTTATACAGGCTATGCTCAGCGCGTAACCTCCGACGGCGATGAGCGCGTAGAGATTGTTGTCCGTGACGCGCTTGCCGATTTTGAAGAGCATGATCAGAGCGCCCGCCATCATCGCGAGGTTTATCACAAACGCCAGCCACTTGCTGAACACCTCCGGGAAGAAGGAGCAGACTGTGTGCACCAATGCGTAATAGAACGGCGGGTGCGAGGCGTCGATGATCTGGTTCTGAACCACCTGCGCGTAATCGAAGCGGTGCTCCGGGTAGACGGCGAGGTACTCGTTCATGTCCTCGGGAGTGTTCCAGCCGCCGATATTGAGCTGCTTTGAGGAATTCGCGAGGTTGTAGGTGAGCAGCTCGTCCTCGTGATAGCCCTGCTTGGCGTTGAGATAGAACGCGGAAATGCACAGGCTTACGACGATAACAGCCGCGAGAGCGATACGTGAAATTTTGTTGCTGATATTCATAGGCGACACCCTTTTGGAATTTCTAATTTATTATAACACTTTTGTATCTGTATCTACAATAGTTATTTTAAAATTTTTGTCCCAAAAAGAAAAAGAGAGGTCTGATTTCTCAAACCTCTCCTGAAAATCAAAGATTATTCAGCCTTTTCCGCTTTCTTTGCGGCGGGCTTTTTGGGGGCTGTCTTTTTTACCGGAGCCTTCTTGACGGACTTCTTAGCGGCAGCCTTCTTTTCGTCCGCGGGGGTCTCTGCCTTTTTCTTTGCAACGCGCTTTTTCGGCACGGGCAGAGCTTCCTTAAGACGATAGTAGCAAACGCCGAGAGGCGGCAGGGTCAGCTCGAGAGTGTAGTCGAGCTCGTGCTCCTTCTTGTTCTTTGTCTTGAGGTCGCCGGCGTTCTTGATACCGCAGCCGCCGAACTCCTCGTTCTCGGAGTTGAATACCTCCTCGTAGATGCCGTAAACGGGAACGCCTACGCGGTAGTTCTCACGGGTAACGGGCTGGAAGTTGCAGACAACGAGGATCTCGCTTCCGTCGTTCGCGATTCTGCGGAACGCGATAACGCTGTTCTGATAGTCGTCGAGAGCTACCCACTGGAAGCCGTTCCAGTCGTAGTCGTTCTCGTGCATAGCGGGTGTGTCGCGGTAGAACTTGTTCGCCACGGCGAAGAAGTGATTGATCTGACGGTGCTTCTCGTAGTCGAGCAGACCCCACTCGAGCTGGTCGTTGGCGTTCCACTCGTCGAACTGACCGATCTCACTGCCCATGAACATGAGCTTCTTGCCCGGGTGAGCGAGCATGTAGGTAACAAAGCCTCTTACGCCCTGGAACTTCTGGTCGTAGCCGCCGGGCATCTTATTGATAAGCGAGCCCTTGCCGTAAACGACCTCGTCGTGCGAGATGGGCAGCATGAAGTTCTCAGAGAACGCGTAAACCATGCTGAAGGTAAGGGTGTCGTGGTGGTAGTTTCTCCACAGGGGATCGAGGGAGATGTAGGACAGCATGTCGTTCATCCAGCCCATGTTCCACTTGTAGTCGAAGCCGAGACCCATACCCTCGATCGGATAACGGGTAACGTTAGGCCACGCTGTGCTCTCCTCGGCGATCATCATTACGTCGGGATGGAACTCGTGTACAACGCTGTTGAGCTTCTGGAGGAAGTCGACAGCGACGAGGTTCTCTCTGCCGCCGTAGGCGTTGGCGATCCACTCGCCGTCCTTGCGGTTGTAGTCGAGATAGAGCATCGAGGCGACCGCGTCAACGCGGATACCGTCGATGTGATACATATCGAGCCAGAACATAGCGGAGGAGATCAGGAAGCTGGTAACCTCATATCTGCCGTAGTTGAAGATATAGGTGCCCCATTCCTTGTGCTCGCCGATTCTCCAGTCCTCGTACTCATAGCAGCCGGTGCCGTCGAAGCGTCCCAGACCGTGAGCGTCCTTGGGGAAGTGAGCGGGAACCCAGTCGAGGATTACGCCGATGCCCGCCTGGTGAGCCTGATCGATGAAATACATCAGATCCTTGGGCTCGCCGTAGCGAGAGGTAGCGGCGAAGTAGCCTGTGCACTGATAGCCCCAGCTTCCGTCGAACGGGAACTCGGTCAGAGGCATGAACTCAATGTGTGTGTAGCCCATTTCCTTGACATAGGGAATAAGCTCCTCGGCAAGCTTGCGGTAGCCGTAGAAGTTGCCGTCGTCATATTTGCGCCATGAACCCGCGTTTACCTCGTAAACGTTGATAGGACGGGTCTTGTGGGGATGAGCGTTCTTGAACTCGTACCAAGCTTCGTCGTTCCACTCGTAGTCATAGATATGATATGTGCGGGACGCGTTGTCGGGACGTGTCTGACAGTGGAAAGCGTAGGGGTCGGTCTTCATCAGACGGTCATTCCACGGAGTCTCAACACAGTACTTGTAGCAGCAGAACTCCCAGAGTCCCTCGATAAACAGCTCCCAGACGCCGGAGTCTGAGATGCGGTACATAAAGTTCGCGTCGGGATTCCAGTCGTTGAAGTCGCCGACTACTGAAACTGATTTTGCGTTAGGCGCCCAAACTCTGAAAACTACGCCTTGACGGCCGTCCCAATTTTCGAAGTGGGATCCGAGGAAGTGGTAGGCTCTCGCGGCCTCACCCTGCAGGAATTGCTCCAGCGGCGGTCTTGTGTCATTGATTGAAAAAGCCATATGATACCTCTTTTCTAAAGTTTTTTACAGAACTTGCAATAGATTTTCGAAAGATACAGTTTTCCAAAATATTCTACACTACTATTATAATATATTTTCACAAATATACAAGAGGTTTTTTTAAGTTTTATGTAAAAATTATTTGGATATTTCGACCTATATGTCGCATAATCGTCATTTTTCACGATTTTCTCTAATGATTCTTGTGCAATAGTCAAGATTTGACGGCATTATTTCATCATAAGCGAGTGAAGCGAGATCACCAGCGCGTATGTCAAGGCGCAAATGCGGCGTGTTTTCGTCGTTTTCGCGCAGGGCTTTCGCAACAGATGTGACGTTTTTGCACATGCAAGAGCGCAAGATTTTCTCTCCCTCATCAGTGAAGCCGAGAATTCTCGCGTAGTCTGACGGCGCTGTCTGCAGCTCCTCGGTAAGACCCAGAAACGCACAGGCGATTATCCTTCTCAGCCGCGCGTGGGTGTAGCGCTTTGTCTTTACCATAGTCAGCAGCTCCTCCACAGACCCTGCTCTGCCCGCTGCGTCGAGTATCCTGTTCTCAAGTCCCTCGCCGACGTCAGGGAACATGCGCAGCTCCTCCGCAGTCATTGAACGCAGGCGGTATAAAACGGCGCGGTCAAGCAGCTCCGGGCGTGTGACGTGCACGGGCACTTCGGGCATGAAAGCCGAGCAGTCCTCACCCGAGCGCAAAAGAGAGCGGATATGCGAGGCTGACGCAAAGCCGCCGTCGGTTTTGCCGCTGTCGTGAGCTACGCCCTTCCGCTTTATCGGGAGCGGACGGATACCCGTACCCCCGAGAGCGCGAATATACTCAACCGCGAGGATATTGTTGGGCGATGAGACCGCCGCCGCAACCTCGCTGCCGCAGACAGTCCTGACAGCCTCCTCCAGAGCGCGGGGATAGTAACCTCCGCCGCGCATTTCAGCGGCGACAAGGGCGTTGACGCGCTCGCTGCGCAACGCTTCCGCGGCTGTCCTCAGAATTTCCGGATCCTCAGTCTCGCAGCCGAAGGCGAGAGTATGCACCTCCGAAAAGGACTTCGCTATTCTCACGCCGCCCTTTGCGAACCTCTCGGCGTTGGCGACGGCATACGCTGTCGGCAGCTCGACTACAAGATCCGCTCCGTGGCGCAGAGCTGTACCCGCGCGCGTGAACTTGTCGCACACCGCGGCCTCGCCGCGCTGGGTGAAGCTTCCGCTCATTATCACTAGGTTAGGCTCGTTTGTCAGGCGTTTTGCTTCCGCCAAAAGGTAGGCGTGTCCGTTGTGGAAGGGGTTGAATTCACAGATTATTGCTGTCGCCATACTTCCTCCTGTATAAAAATGGGTGAAAATTCTGTATAAAATCTCAAAAAGGACTTGAAAAATAGCCATTTATGTAGTATCATTAGTGAGTATATTTGTAATTATTATACATGAAACAAAATTTATTTGCAATAGCGCAATAGTAAATGAAGGGAATTGAGACAATGAAAGTATTAGTTATCAACGCAGGCAGCTCCTCGCTGAAGTATCAGCTCATCGATATGACGAATGAGAGCGTGCTCGCAAAGGGAAACTGTGAGAGAATCGGCACAGACGGCTCGTTCATCGGCTTCAAGACAAACGACGGTCAGAAGATCGAGCGCAAGACTGAAATGAAGAACCACACCCAGGCGTTCCAGGCTGTCAAGGAAGCTCTCCTCGACAAGGAGTACGGCGCGATTTCCGACCTCTCTGAGGTTACCGCTATCGGCCACAGAATAGTACAGGGCGGCGCTTATTTTGACCGCAGCGTGCTCATCGACGCAGACGTTCACGCTAAGATCGAGGAACTCTCTCCTCTCGCACCCCTGCACAATCCCGCTCACCTCCAGGGCATCGACGCGTGCACCGAGGTATTCGGCACCGAGATCCCCCAGGTCGCGGTATTCGACACCGCTTTCCACCAGACAATGCCCGAGAAGGCCTATATGTACGCCGTTCCCTACGAGTATTACGAGAAATACGGCGTGAGAAAGTACGGCTTCCACGGCACATCTCACCGCTATGTAAGCGCAAAGATGGCTGAACTGCTCGGCAAGCCTATCGAGGAAACAAAAATCATCACCTGCCACATCGGCAACGGCTCCTCTATCACAGCTGTTGACGGCGGCAAGGTAATCGACACCACCATGGGTCTTACTCCCCTCGGCGGCTTCATGATGGGTACACGCTCAGGCTCTCTCGACCCCTCAGTTGTAACCTTCATCGGCGAGAAGGAAGGCATGACAATGGCTGAGGCTTCCGAAATGCTCAACAAGAAGTCCGGTCTCCTCGGTGTATCGGGCGTTTCCTCCGACGACCGCGACGTTACCGCCGCTGAGAAGGAAGGCAACCACCGCGCCAAGCTCGCTCACGAGATGCTCTACTACCAGATTGCTCAGTACATCGGCAGCTACTATGTAGCTCTCGGCGGCTGCGACGCTATCGTATTCACCGCAGGTCTCGGCGAGAACCAGCCCTGCCTGAGAGAGGGCGTTTGCAACTACCTCGAGTGCCTCGGCGTAAAGCTTGACAAGGATGTCAACAACAACACCATTCACGGCAGACAGGGTATGCTCACCGCTCCCGATTCCAAGATCCGCGTAGAGCTCATCGCTACCGACGAGGAAATGGTAATCGCAAGAGATACCAGAGATATCGTCGCCGCTCTCTGATTTACAATTTAAAAAATTACGACCTCCGAAGTTCAGCTCCGGAGGTCTTTTTTTGCGTATTTATTTTTCCGAATGCGCGAACCGCAGCGTCGGCTTGTCGAGGACGGTCTCCCTGACAAAGATGAACGTCACGTATGCGTAGAGCGCGATATTTATCACCGCTGTCTGACCGAGCGACAGCGCCTCGTAATTCGCGAACAGGTAATAGCAGTAACCGCGCAGGCTTATCAGCAGCGAGGTCAGAGCGACGAACGGGTGCTTCTTCGTCATGAAGAAGTACGCTATAAGCAGAATATCGAGCAGGTACGAATATCGCTCGTGCATTGACGAGAGGAACATCAGGCAGGTGAAAGACGTCCAGATTCCTGTCATCATAAGCTTGTCGCGCTTGTTGAGGTCGACCTTTTTATGAAGTACAATAAAGAGTCCCGCCGCGAGAATGCCCATAGTCAGCACGATCGAAAGCGGCTTGAGAAGGTAATAATTCTCAACGCTCTGACCGTTGCACATAAAGGCATAGACATTCGGGTAATTCATCTGTATCTGCTTGCCGTAGTCGGTCTGGTCGGCGTAGATTTTGATGATATCAAAAAACGGTCTGCCGAAGAACACCGCGGGCAGGCACATGACGATGTCGGTCAGCGGAATGATTAAAAAGTGCAGAATGCTGATTTTCTTGGACGATACGTAATAGTATATATACAGCGGCAGAATGAAAACCATCTGCAGCTTGAACGCCAACGCTGCGCCGAGAAGGACGAAGGCGGGAATGTGCTTGTCCTTTACCGTGCAGAGGATAGCGAAGATAATCAGGCTGACGTACATCGAATCGCACTGACCCCAGAACGCCGAGTTGAGCACGACCGTCAGGGTGCATAGTGTGACCGCGTAGCTGAGAACCGGAACGAAGTTAAAAAAGTTCTCTTTGCGGTAATTCGCGACGAGCAGTCCGACTCCTCCGGCGAGCGCAAAGTCAAAGACGACCGAAACTATCTTGTACGCGTGCAGCGCCTCGCCCGTGATACGGGTGAGAATGAAGATTATCACCTGATAAGGGATGTTGTAGTTGCCGACCTGCTGCGAAAGTCCCGAAAAATCCTGATCGGCGATCACGTTCCACCAGCCCGAAAGGAAGCTGTTATAGTCGTCGCTGCGGAAATCCATGCCCGCCATGCGGATAAGCACGCCTGCCAGCGTCGCCAGTACAAAGATAATCAGCGCCGCATACTCGCGCACAAAGCCGATTATTTTTTTCTCAACGCCTGTCATCTGACAAAACCTACCTTCTTCATCACCTTTCCGAGGGTGCGGCTGCTGATTTTAAGCGCGATCTCGTCAGCCTTGTGGTAGCAGTCCTCGAGGTACGCCTTGTCCTTGACAAGACGCTCATAGCGCTCTCTTATCGGGCGCAGTTCCTCGACTACAGCCTCGCCGACAGCGGTCTTGAAGTCGCCGTAGCCCTTGCCGGCGAACTCGTTTTCGATCTCCTCAAAGCTCTTGCCGGTGACCGCTCCGTAGATAGTCATGAGGTTGTTTACGCCGTCCTTGCCCTCGGCATAACGGACGCAGGCGTCGCTGTCTGTGACCGCGCGCTTGAACTTCTTCATGATGACCTCGGGGCTGTCGAGCAGATGAACGCAGCCGTTGACGTTCTCGTCGGACTTGCTCATCTTGTTGAGCGGATTCTGCAGGCTCATGACGCGCGCGCCGTTCTTCGGGATAAAGCCCTCGGGAATCTTGAACACTTCGCCGTAAAGACCGTTGAAGCGCTTGGCGATGTCGCAGGTCAGCTCGATGTGCTGCTTCTGGTCGGCGCCTACGGGCACCTTGTCAGCCTGATAGAGCAGAATGTCGCCCGCCATAAGCGAGGGATAGGTGAACAGTCCCGCGTTGATGTTGTCGGCGTGCTTTTTGGACTTGTCCTTGAACTGCGTCATTCGCGAAAGCTCGCCGAACTGGGTGTAGCAGTTGAGTATCCACGCGAGCTCGGCGTGGGTGTGGACGTGGCTCTGAATGAAAAAGAGGCTCTTTTCAACGTCGATGCCGCAGGCGAGGATCGAAGCATAGGCGTCGATGATATTTTTGCGCATCTGAGCGGGGTTCTGTCTTACGGTGATGGTGTGAAGGTCTGCGAGCGCGTAGATGCAGCTGTATTCCTCCTGCATCTTCACCCAGTTGCGGATCGCTCCGAGGTAGTTGCCAAGAGTGATCGTGCCGCTCGGCTGAATCGCGCTGAATACCACCTGTTTCTTTTCTGTCTGTTCCATTTTATGTTACCTCTTACTTATTGTATGATTTAATCAGCTCGCCGAGGAGTCTTATGCCCTTTTCAAGCTGCTCGTCGGTCGGGGTCGAGAAGTTGATGCGGAAGCTGTGACACTCGTCGTTCTCGTTTGTGAGGAAGGCGTTGCCGGGAACCACGCAAACCTTGTTGAGTACAGCGTCCTTGCAGAACTTCGGCATGTCGATATCTTCGGGCAGGTCGCACCAGATGAACAGACCGCCGTCAATGCGGTTGTAGGTGATCTCGGGCGCGCAGTACTTGTCGAGCAGTTCCATGCAGAACTCAGCCTTCTTGGTGTAGATATCGCGCAGGCGCTGCAGGTGCGCGTCGAAGTCGTACTTGGTGATGAACTCGTCGCAGACCACCTGCGACCAGATGTTGGTGTGAACGTCGTTGCCCTGCTTGCAGACAACGAGCTTCTGGAAAACCGGCTTCGGAGCTATGGTGTAGGCTACGCGCATGCCCGGAGAAATTACCTTTGAGAACGAGCCTGCGTAGATCACGATTCCGTCGGTGTCGAAGGACTTGATATTCGGCAGGTTCTCGCCGCTGTAGCGCAGGTCGCCGTAGGGGTTGTCCTCGATGATAAGCACGCCGTACTTCTTGGCGAGCTCATAGACCTTTTTGCGCTTCTCAAGGCTCATGGTAACGCCCGAGGGATTCTGGAAGTTCGGAATGGTGTAAATAAGCTTCGCGTCGGGATTAGCCCTGAGCTTTTCCTCGAGCTCGTCGGTGTTCATGCCGTCGGGTTCAACGGTAACGCCGACAAGACGGGCGTTGTAGGCGCGGAAGGTGTTGAGCGAGCCGATAAAGCTCGGAGCCTCGCAGATGACAGCCTCTCCCTCGTTGACAAGAGCCTTTGTGCACAGATCCATGATCTGCTGCGCACCTGTGGTGATGAGGATATCGTCATTGTCGCTGCCGGTGTTGTGGGTTTTGCGCATGTAATCCATCATGTGCTGACGCAGCGGAGTGTAGCCCTCGGTAACGCTGTACTGAAGTACGGAAATGGGATTCTCGCTGAAAATACGCGCGGATATCTCGGCGATTTCCTTTGCGGGAAAGGCTTCGGGAGACGGATTGCCCGCGGAGAGAGATACCACCTCGGGGTCGGCGGCGTACTTGAAAATCTCACGTATCGCGCTGGGCTTCAAATTGGAAACTCTGTCTGAAAATTGATATTCCATAATTTTACCTTCTTTTACAAAAAATATACTATATTATTGTATCACAGTTGAGTTTGAATGTAAAGTACAGGTTTTAGTGGTTAGGGTCGCTTCGCTCCGAATATAAATCGGGTGCGCCCTTCATTGTCCATTGTCCATTGTCAACTGTCAATTAAAAAAACGGGTGCGGGTGTCCCGCCATAAACTCCACACTCCACACTCCACTCATACTCCCTGTGCTGCGCGCATATACATGAAAAAAAGCATGGAGGAGATTATGGACACAGTTGAAGAACGCGCGGCGGCTCTCGGCGCATATATAATCGAATATAACGCGACCGTCAGAGAAACGGCAAAGCGCTTCGGAATCAGCAAAAGCACGGTACATAAGGACGTCGCGTACAGGCTCAGGAGCGTAAATCCCTCGCTGTACAGCTCCGTGAGGGCAGTTCTCGAGAAAAACAAAAGCGAGCGCCACATACGCGGCGGAATGGCTACGCGTGAAAAATACCGAAAAAAATCGAATTTTTGTTCAGCATTGGGTAATATATCGGACACCTCTCCGTTTATAATAGAATTACAAGATAAACGAGGAGGAAGGTTCAATGGTTAATTTTTGTTTGTTCGTATTTGTAATTCACGCGGTGCGCGATTCAGCCCGGGAGATCGTGTTCGGAAGACAGAAGAAATCCGAAATCTACGCAAAAAAGCGCCGTATGCGCGAATATGAAAGGCGCAGAAACCTGCGCATAAGAAAGCCGCGGAGAATCCACTCCGCGGCAATATTTTTTGTATGACCCCGCCGTTCCGCCTTGTTTCCGCTGAATAAAGCGTTTCCAAAGGCGGGAGAACGCGCCCACCGGCGCCTCCGCGGCAGTTTTTTTATAATTCCAGCAGCATAGACGCCACTCCGAAGTATATGAGCAGCGACAGAGAGTCGCAGACCGTTGAAATCAGCGGGTTCGCCATTACCGCAGGGTCAAGTCCGATTTTGCTCGACAGAAGCGGCAGACTCGAGCCTACGATTTTTGCCATGATGATCGTGCCTACAAGAGTCAGCGATACGACAAGTGCGATGACGACCGCGTTATCGTTGCCGCGCAGATCAAACACCATAAGCTTGATAAAATTCGCCGCGGCAAGCGTCAGACCGCAGAGAGCCGCCACGCGCAGCTCCTTCCAGAGCACCTTGAACATGCTCTTGAACTCGACCTCGCCGAGCGAGAGCGCGCGTATTACGGACACCGACGCCTGGGAGCCGGCGTTACCGCCGGAGCCCGTGATCATCGGAATGAATGACGAGAGTATGATAACGCTCGCGAGCATTCCGTCAAACGCCGAGATGATCGTGCTGGTGAAGGTCGCCGAGAGCATGAGCACGAGCAGCCACGGCACACGCTTCTTGTAAATGCCCCAGACGCTGGTGCGCATATAGGGCTTGTCGGACGGCAGTACCGCCGCCATCTTCTCGATATCCTCGGTTGCCTCCTCGCGGATAACGTCGATAGCGTCGTCGATGGTTACTATGCCGACGATACGCTGCTCGTTATCGACTACCGGCAGCGCAAGAAAGTCGTAGTCCGAAAAGATCTTCGCGACTTCCTCTTGGTCGTCGAGGGTGTGGACGGAGATAACATTCTCCTCCATCATGTCCTTGACAAGGTCGTCGTCCTCCGCAAGCAGCAGATCCTTGACGGTGGTGATACCGATAAGCCGGTTGTAATCGTCGTTTACATAGCAGGTGTAGATAGTTTCCTTGTCAACACCGGTGCGGCGTATGCGCTTGATAGCCATCTCGGCAGTCATGTCGGGACGAAGCGAGATAAACTCCGTCGTCATGATCGAGCCCGCGCTGTCCTCGGGGTACTTGAGCAGCTCGTTTATCTGCCTTCTGGTTTCCTTGTCCGCCTGCCTGAGAATTCGCTTGACGACGTTCGCGGGCATCTCCTCGATAAGGTCGACCGCGTCGTCGACAAACAGCTCGTCGACAACCTCCTTGAGCTCGTTGTCGCTGAAGCCGTGAATAAGGAACTCCTGGGTTTCCTCGTCCATCTCGACGAAGGTCTCCGCCGCAAGCTCCTTTGGCAGAATACGGAACAAGATCGGGGTTTTCTCATCCTGCAGCTCCTCGAACACCGCCGCGATGTCAAAGGGCTTCATTGTCGTCAGGATATCCCTGAGGGTGCTGTACTTCTTTTCATCGAGCAGCACCTTGATGGTTTCCGTAAGGGTCACGTTAACCTGAATCATTGTCTTTCCTCCTCATGTTTGCGTCGTGGAAAGACGTGCTCCGAACAAAGCGTATTTGGTAAACAATGGCAACAGAGTCTGCGGCTATTGTTTACCAAATATGGGCTGAATGAACGCCGCAATCGCGTTCACACACACTTCGTCGCGGAACAGCGCCTGAATTTCCGTCTGCGTCCATTCAAATTTCACCTCACAAATAATTATCCTCTACTATTTTAGTCTATTTTGCACCTAAAGTCAACGAAATTTTCAAGCGTCTTGATTTTTATAAAAAATAATGTATAATATTATTATCCGAATAAATTTGGGAGGTACTACATGAACGGTATGATTAAAAGATATCTGCCCTTTGCACTTATCATTTTCGGCGTATATCTTCTGGTTCCGCTGCTTTTTCTTATCCCGGGGCTTAACAATTTCTCCGCGGTCGCATATTACTTTATCTTTCTGGTAACTCAGGTCGCGTGCTCCGCGTTTTATTGCTCAAAGCACGGTCTTGACTTTCTGTTCGCGCTTATCGCGCCGATCGCGTTCCTGTTTACTATGATGATCTACGCCGGCGGCTTTGCGAACTTCACCAACATCATTCTTCTGGTGGTTTATCTTATCGCGGGCATCTTCGGACTCTTTCTCGGAGACCTCGCCTTCGGCGACGAAAGACGCAAGCGCGAGAAAAAGGAAAAGCAGGCAGCCGAGGAGCTGCTTTTGCAGGCAAAGCGCCGCGACGAGCGCGAGCGTGAGCTGCACAGCGAAAGCGTCCGCGAACCTCAGCGTCCGCGCACGGACAGAACACGCCGTCCTCAGCAGAACACAGGCAGCCGCTACGCGCAGCCAACACGCGCGGCTAAGGACAGCAGCGACGACGATTTCTATGACCGCTACACAGCCGACATGGACAGGGAGCTCGACGAGAGAGTTAACAGACTGCTCAACGAGGATTAATAACAAAACAAAAAGAGGATTGCTCAGGCAGTCCTCTTGCTATTTTAAATGCAGTATAAATTTGTATCCCAAGCGGGAATGTACGGGTGATGCCGCAGATATATTCTGTAATCGGGATTAAGCTCACTGATAAGCAGCGGCAGCCTGAAAATATCCTCAAAGCGGTGATAGGCGGCAAAGTTGAGCTTCGGCTTGTCCGCAAGAGCTTTGCGCATTCCGAGCAGAGTTTCATAGTCCGCGCCCTCGACGTCCGCCTTGACGTAGCCCGCCCTGATGCCGCAGAGCAGTGAATCGACAGGTGCGACGCGCGTCCTGACGCCCTCGGCGGCAATCGCGGAATTTCTGCCCGCCTTATTGTTAAAGGTCAATACGGCGTTTTCCTTCCACGCGCCGAGCTGCCACAGCTCGACACGCTCCATACCCTCACAATGGGCTTTGAGCTTCTCAAAATTCTTCGCGTTCGGCTCGAGAGCAATGATTTTGCGGTAGGCGCCACCGGAATGGCTCAGGAACTCGTCGATAGTGTCGCCGTTGTAGGCTCCAAGATCGACGTAGACCTCGTTACTGCCCAGATTCAGCAGCGAGAAAGCCTCGCTCTTGTCCGTGGTGATCCCGTCGAGCAGCGAAATCTCGCCGGTGTGGTAAAAAGCGAGGACGTTTTCGTACACCCTGCGCGACAAATCGTCCGCCATAAGAGCGTAAGCGGCGTTCATACTGTCGATATTATTGCTGATAAACCCGCCGTCAAAGAGCGCGTCGCCAAAAACAGGCACGCTGGGCACGAGAGTTTTATGGCGCGATGCGACGGATTTTATCGCCGCCATTACATCGGGCAGCTGACTCGCAAAGCACAGAGCCACGGCGAAATCTCCGAACTCCCTCTCGACCTCTGAGAGCGATTTTACGCGGAACCCCTGGAATGTCTGACCTCTGACAAAGCCGTCGCTCGCCATGACCGCGGAAATTTCGATTCCGTACCGCTCAAAGGCGGCTATCACCTTGTCCGCTCCGTCGCCCATTCCGTAGAGCACAACGGGCATGCGGCAGCTCTTGAAATAGTCCCAGACGGACTGATCCTGAAATATTTTCCGCAGCTCCATAAAACCCCCAAAAATCCACACAAAATAAAAACGCCCACCCTGTTGGGTGGACACTTTTGGGTGTTGGCGCCTTCCTATTTTCACAGCCCGTCGCCGGGCAACTATCGTCGGCACTACAGGGCTTAACTTCCGTGTTCGGTATGGGAACGGGTGGACCCCCTGCGTCATCGACACCAACTACTTTGTTGCCGTGTTTTCTCTCGACAACAATAGAGATTATATCACAGTACGTTCATAAAGTCAAGGGTTTTTTCAAACTTTTTTTGAATTTTTTTCTTCTTCCTTGTTTTCTCCCTTTTTACGGAAGATAATCAGCTTGCTGAAGATGTAATTGAGCACGACAACAATAATGCTGGTGATGATTTTCATTACCATATTGATAATATTGTTGTCCGAGCCGAAAATTAACGCCGCGCCCGCGAGGATACCTGTTTCAATGAGCAGGGTGACAAGCCTTGCGGAAACGAAGGTTCCTATCTCATACCAGAGCGTTTTCGCCGCGAAGGACTTGCTGCGGAAAACCCAGAGCTTGTTTGTGATGAACGCAAAAATCACCGCGAATATCCACGAAATGACATTCGAGATTACGATATTCAGCTCGCCGTTCATGCCGAGGCTGCTGAAAAGCGTCATAAACAGCCAGTAGGTGACCCAGCCGACAATGGTGGTGCACACGCCGAAGAACAGGTAGGACAAAATGTCCCAGTGCTTCTTAATAAATTCCTTGATTTTACTCAAATCCGTCAATCCCTTCAAAATCACTGTTCTATACAATATCACAAAAGCGCGCGGTTGTCAAACAGGGCGCGCAGAAGCACGCCCTGATAAGATCATTCCCCGGTTTCGCGGTCGAGCATGCACTCAACGAGCACAGCCTTCTGCGCGTGGAGACGGTTCTCCGCTTCCTCAAAGATTTCAGCCGCGTGAGCCTCGAATACCTCAGCTGTGATTTCCTCGCCGCGGTGAGCGGGCAGACAGTGGAGCACCATGCAGTCGTCGTTTGCGACAGCCATCAGCTCGTCGTTGATCTGGTAGCCGGCGAACGCCGCCTCGCGGATCTTCTTTTCTTCCTCCTGACCCATTGAAGCCCATACGTCGGTAACAAGAACGTCTGCGTTCTTTGCAGCTTCCTTGGGATCCTGTACGATCTCGAACTTGTCGCCGTACTTCTTGCCGAACTCCATGATATGCTCGGGCGGCATATAATCGGCGGGGCATGCGGCTGAGAAGCTCATACCGGTGCTGAGAGCGCCGACGATGAGAGAATTCATCATGTTGTTGCCGTCGCCGATGAAGCACATTTTAAGACCCTCGAGCTTGCCCTTGAACTCGCGGATAGTCATAAGATCAGCGAGCACCTGACAGGGGTGGCAGTAGTCGGTCAAACCGTTGATGATCGGGATAGAGCCGTACTCAGCGAGAGCCTCGACCTCGCTCTGCTCGAAGGTGCGGATCATGATAGCGTCGATAAAACGCGAGAGAACGCGCGCTGTGTCCTGAACAGGCTCGCCCCTGCCGATCTGCAGGTCGTTTGAGCTGAGGAACAGAGGATATCCGCCGAGCTGCGTCATGCCAACCTCGAACGATACGCGTGTACGTGTGCTCGATTTCTCAAAAATCATACCGAGAGTTTTGCCCTTGAGCAGCTTGTGCTCGATGCCGTGCTTGAGCTCGTACTTGAGCTGGTCGGCGAGATTGAGCGTGCGTGTGATCTGCTCAGGAGACCAGTCCTCGAGCTTTAATAGATGTTTCATTTATTTACACTCCTTCAATGTGGATTTTAATATACTTACCGCTTGCGCGAGTTCCTCGCGTGTGATAACGAGAGGAGGAAGCATTCTGAGCACGTCCTTCGCGGTGATGATGAGCAGGCCGTTTTCAACGCACTTCGCGGCGATATCGTGAGCGTCGCCGTCGATTTCGATGCCGACCATAAGCCCCATTCTGCGGACGTTTTTTACTTCGGGAAGCTCCCTGAGCAGCCCCTCGAGATACGCGCCCTTCGCTTCGACCTCGTTAAGAAAATCTTCCTTCGATACTGTGTCGATAACGTAATTCGCGCCGGCACAGACGACGGGATTCGCGCCGAAGGTAGTGCCGTGTGTGGACGGAGTCATAACGCCGCCGAGCTTCCCGTTACAAAGACAAACGCCGATCGGCAAGCCGCCGCCGAGACCCTTCGCCGCCGTAACCAGATCGGGAGAAACGCCGTAATTCTGGAAGGCAAAGAGCTTGCCGGTACGTCCTACGCCGGTCTGTACCTCGTCGACAATGACGAGAATGTCGCGCTTTGAGCAGTAGTCAAACAGAGCCTTCGCGTAGTCCGCGTCCATGATATTAACGCCGCCCTCGCCCTGAATAAGCTCGAGCATAACTGCGCAGGTCTTGTCGCTTACAGCATTTTCGAAAACGGTCATATCGCCCGCTTCAACGTAAGAAAAGCCCTCGGTGAACGGGAAAAAGTAGTTATGAAAAACGTCCTGACCCGTGGCGGAAAGCGTCGTCACGGTTCTGCCGTGGAACGAATTGCGCAGGGTGATTATCTCGTTTCTGCCCTCGCCGTACTTGTCAAAGCTGTATTTGCGCGCGATTTTGATAGCGCACTCGTTAGCCTCGGCGCCGCTGTTGCCGAAGCAGACCTTAGCCATGCCCGTAAGGGTGCAGAGCTTTTCGGCGAGAGTGCTTGCCTGCGGGCTGTAGAAGTAGTTTGACATATGCTGAATAGTCGAAGCCTGCTCAGTCACAGCCTCAACCCAGCCCTCGTTGCAGTAGCCGAGGCTGTTTACGCCGATGCCCGAGGAAACGTCGATGTATTTCTTTCCGTCCTCGTCAAAGGCGGTCACACCCGAGCCGCTGACGAGAGCAACGTCGTACCTGCCGTAGGTGTGCATTATATATTTATTATCAAGTTCTTTTGTGGTCATTTTAATTTATTCCTTTCGAGATGTGTTCTCATAAGAAAATACATACACATCATCTCTTTTAGCGAAACCAAAATCCTTCCAGAACTTCTGTCCTGTTTCGTTATTTTGGTAACAGAAGATATGCGTCTTGTCGATGCCGTCGGCGGCGATGTTCTCGATCGCCTTTTCGGCAAGCCTGTGCCCGATATGACGGCGGCGATATTCGGGCATGACCGCCATGTGGTGGATAAAGCCGCGTCTGCCGTCGTGACCCGCAAGTACGGTTCCGACGATTTTTCCGTCGATAACGGCGACCTGGCTCATGCCCTCGTTGCGCCTGAGATAGCGCTCGATCTGCGATTTTTCGTCCGCCTTAGACAGCGCGCGCTTTGTGGTTATCTGCCACATGGCAAACACCTCGTCGTAGTCGTCAATCGTCATGGGGCGTATTATCATAGACATTATTCCTTTACTTATAATTGATAGAACATCGTGCCGATACCCTCGTCGCTGAACAGCTCGAGAATAATGGAGTGCTCCAGTCTGCCGTCGATGATATGCGCGCGGTTTACGCCGCTGCGGACTGCCTCGACGCAGCAGTCGATTTTGGGTATCATTCCGCCCTTGATGATGCCGTCGCGCTTGAGCATAGGCACCTCGCTGACGTTTACGACGGGGATAAGCGAGCTCTCGTCGTTTACGTCGCAGAGCAAGCCGCGAATATCGGTCATGAGAATCAGCTTTTTGGCTCTGAGCTTAGCGGCGATCTGAGCCGCGGCAAGGTCGGCGTTGATGTTATAGACCTTGCCGTCGTAGCCGCCAGCGACAGTGGCGACGATAGGGATATAACCGTCCTTCATCGCCATTCTCAGCGGCTCGGGATTGACCTCGCGGATCTCGCCGACGTAGCCGAGGTCGTGAGCGGAAGCGAGCTTGTCAGCCATAAGCAGTCTTCCGTCGAGACCGCACATTCCGAGAGCCTTGCCGCCGTGGCGCTCAAAGAGCTGCACAAGGCTCTTGTTGACCTTGCCCGCGAGCACCATCTGGACGATATCCATTGTCTCCTGGTCGGTCACTCTCATTCCGTCCTTGAATACGCTCTCCTTGCCGACGGCGTCGAGCATGGCGTTTATCTCGGGGCCGCCGCCGTGAACCAGCACCACGCTGATTCCGACGAGCTGCAT
>NZ_JAHLQB010000045.1 GCF_018918205.1 Lachnoclostridium sp. MSJ-17
CATAAAACAGTGGTTTTTTCACCTTTTGGGTGAAGAAAAATCTGATAATTTGACTGCCGATTTCTGCATGGCTATCGGTCTTTCTGCATTTTTACCTGTTTGAGTTTCACGGATTCAGGAGAATAGCTAAAGAAGGAAGAAAATATGGAGTAGGTCTAATAGTAATCACTCAGCGTCCTTCTGAAGTCGACAGAACTGTGCTTAGTCAAAGCAGTAACTACGTCGCGATGCGATTAACTAATTCCGATGACCAGAACGTTATCAAAAAGTTATTACCTGATAGTATTGGTAACTTTGGTGATATTCTACCTATTTTGGATGTGGGAGAAGCGTTAGTTGTCGGTGATGCTTGCTTATTGCCAAGCCGAATTATTATTAAACGTCCAAATCCAGAACCAAACAGTTCAACGGTAAGGTTTTGGGATGAGTGGTCAAAAGAAATAACAGATGAAAAAGTGGTTTCCTATGCAGTGGAGAGTATGATAAAACAATCAAAATAGCAGTTATACCATATGTCAAAAATTGCGACGCCTAATCAAAGATAAAGCCAATTCCTTTAGTGACGAAAATTTATTTTATGGGAATTAATTTTTCAGAAAAACAACGATTTCTGTCGCCGATTTCCACACGAAAAACTGATGCTCTTTTGATGCTATACCCGACGGAAACGTTGGATTGGTTGCCGCCGGACGCACAAATTGATGCTCATTTAAAGCATCAAAAGGGCATTTTCAGACCGCGCGCCGTGAAAAAAAGAGAAAACAAAAACTCCCGAAAATGGCTTGTTTAAGCCGTTTTCGGGAGTTTTTCTAATGGCAGGGGCAGAAGGACTTGAAGCGGAATGGGGATTTAATCAAATGTTATCTAATCACTTGTGACGTTATATAGTTTTATATCCTGTTTTCTGTTTGGAAATCAGGTACCCCTGCATAATAGTTTAGATGATAATGTAAAATCATTTTGGTTTATTTTGGTAGAAAAATGGTAGAAGTATTGCCCGCTGAATTATTCTGAAACCGGAGTTTGAATTATGAGAGATAAATATCATATTTACCTCACAGCAGAGGAACGCAGAGCTGTTATCAACAGCCTGATTGATTTGAGAAACGATCTCATTTCACGAGGTAAGTACACTGATATCATAGATGAACTTATAATCAAGTTCACTAATGCTAAAGTCAAGAAAATCAAGATTAAGGAGGTCTGACAATGGAGATTACATATACACGTCAAGGAGATTATTTGCTGCCGAATTTAACGCTTCCCGAACAGGATAACCGACCAATCGGATTGTGGGGACAACAACACCTTCGCTATATCAAGCGAAGCCGCCCGATTCTTTATACCAATCTGCTCACAAAATGCAAGCTCAACGAGTATCTTGCCGACATTGATGAACAGGCGCAGAAGATGTACGACGAGCTTGTGCAGGCTTTCGCAAAGGAAGAAGGCTGCACCGAACAGCTAAAAGCAACCGATCAAATGCTATGGGTTGGCAAGATGAATAATGCAACCCAGCGAGCGAGAGAGGTTATAAATGCCGAGCTGATATACAATTAAGGACTGTTATCAACAATCCCATTGAGAACTTCACTTATTTGTTAGTGAAGTTCTCAACGAAAAAGAAAAACGAGCGTGTAAGCAGGTGATGTCTGTTTACACGCTCATTATATTTATTTGGCATTTGGGATCGACATCAATTCCCTTGCTCTCTTTGAGATTTGAGCTTCGATTGCTGTCAAGCGTTCTTCAGGTAAGTTGATGGACGGGTGTCTTGTAAAGGTGAAGTTCAGCAGCTTGCGGAGCTGATATTTTTGCTTACTGCCCATTACCGCCTTGCAAACCTCGTCGAACGATACGCCGTAAGGAGGCGTTCTTGTTTTTGCGTATTCGCTGAGATTCTTCAAATCATCAGCCATTGCGAAGTTGAACAGCGATAAGCCGTTATCAAAAATCGGAGCGGGCTTGATGATTTTACCTGTGTGATTGTCACGCAGCACACCACAGTTACCGAAATGTCTGTCCTCGTTGTAAATCACAGCATCGAACACCAGCATACTGCAAAGCTCGTCATAAAACTCTTTGCCAAGTTCAGCGTAATAATCGAGGGCATTTTTCAGTGTTCTGTTTTTTATCAGCCTGCTGATCGGCACAAAGGATGTGTCAATATCGGTGAACAGACGACATTTTGAAGCGAGAATACCCTTCCAGTTTTCAAGGTCATATTCAATGCAATTCAAGCCCATAGCCTTTGCGATCTGACAAGCGTAAAACTCGCTGTACGGCTCATTCCCGGCATTGGCAGCACCTTCTGTGCCGCCTTTGTAGAGATAGATGCCGTCGTTCTCAATATGACGCCAAGCCTTGCGGAGCATACCGTTTGTTGTGAACTCCGGAGAGGTTGAGAACGCCTTTTCTGCGCTTCCAATACCTGTATAGGCGACGAGCGACAACGCTTCTGAGAACGGATTTTCAAACAGATTGTAATCGACAAATTTGCCGTCAAACTCAACGGGAGTTACCCAATAGCTGTCGTTAAGCGACAAGCCCAAGCAGATGTCAATAATGCCCTTTGTGTCGTTCACGCTCAATCCAAACGTCTTTAGTATCTCGTCAACAAAGGCTCTGTTCTTCGGGATAACACGGTTGGAAAGCCACTTGATAATGCCTTTTGGTGTCAGCTCCATATTGATTGGCAGGAGGTGTTTTTTGCTTTCATCATAAGACAGAACTTCAACAACTAAGCCCTCTAAGCCTTTTTCTTCAAGGGAGAAGGTCACGAGGATATCGTCATAAAGTTTTAGGTCATATACATTGCTCATTTCAATACCTTTTTCTTCCAGTAACACGCTTACATCTTTACCGAGAGCGTCTGTAATTTTGATCAATAAATCGAGGGATAGGTTCTGACCGCCGTTCTCAATACGGCAGATATTTGACCGTTGTGTACCGACCATTTCGGCAAGCTGCGACTGTGACAAGCCCTTTTCAAGTCTTGCCTGCGTCAGCTTTGAAACGACTTCCTGCCGTTTGTGGATTATGCTATTGCTGTCTGTCATAACAATCACCTTCTCTTTATGTTAATGTTATCATATATGATAACATTAGTCAAGAGCATTGTTTTTCTCGAAAAAAGTGACTTTCAACTTTTCTCATACAAAAATGCAAAACTGTAAGCGAAAAATAGAAGGTCTTCTGGCAGCCAGCTGTTTTGATGAAATCGAGAAGGAGAGAGAAAAAATGAGCGTGTAAGCAGGAGTTAGCTGATTACACGCTTTATATTTTCATACTTTCAATTGCATTGTTATACTATCTATGAATTAGTCATCATAAAAGATTTCTCGCTTTGCAAGTTCTTTGATCTCATATTCTATTCTGAGTATTTTTGATTGAAGTTGTTCGACTTCTTCATATTTTTTTATCAATTCTATTTGTTCGTTATGAGTTGGAATATCTATGACTGCATAATTAAAAAAACCTGTTTTATTCCAAGTACCGTTATCTGAGGACGAAGCGTATTCTTTAAAAAGTTTCTTATATTGAATAATAAACCATTTGAGGTTTATTAAACCTTTATATGAATCTTTGACATAGATAATATATGCATCATCGTTAATTGTATGGTTTTTCTTTATATTATTTATATATCTTATTTCACCAGCTTTTCCTTTTCTTGTAACAAGAATTCCTTCATCTTGTTCAAATACTTTTAGTTTTTTTCCATTAATTATACACATAGGTATTTCACCTAAGCTCGATTCTTGCGTTGTGGCTCCAGAAAGTACAGTATATTTTTTTCCACTGACTTGCAGTTTACTGTATATACACTCTTCTGTTAATCCAGAATTTCCGCTCATACAATTAAACATTTCGCTTATGGGTTTATTTGTATAGAGATAGGAATTATACTCTTTTATTATTTCACAAGAAAGCAGATTGTTGATTCTTGTTTTTATTGTTTGTAATTTCTCTAAATAACAAAGTATTTGATCGTATATATTTGCTAACTTAAGTTGAGTATCTTCTGTAGGGATATCTATTAAAGCATTTTTCATAAATCCAGTTTTATTCCATGTCCCGTTATCTGAATTTGAAGAATACAATTTAAACAAAGAGCTATATCTATAAGCAAGCCATTTTAAATTCACAGAATATGGACAACTCTTTTTAGTGAAACAATATATGCGTGATCATTTATTGTATAACCGCCAGGAGGAAGATAAGTAATAGCTCCCGCTTTGCCATTTCTAGCAACCAATAATCCTTCTTTATTTTCAAAAACCTTTATGGGTTTCCCATTAATGCTACAAAAAGGGATTTCACCCATTGATGTAGTATTATCCGTTGAACTAGACAATACAGTGTATTTTTTGCCTTGAATATTGGATTTTGAATAAATGAATTCTTCTGTTAATCCTGAGTTGCCACTCATACAATCAATTACTTTTTTAATAGGGAAATTTTTAATTTGGTATTTCATTTTCTTCCCCCTTAAATAATTGTTTTATTTCCTTTTCAATATTACTTAAGCTTTCCATTAGCTGCGTTTCAGAAATATAATTGGGTTCTTGTGGTCTAAGGTAGTATTCCGGAAGCAAAGTATAGTACTTGTCGGAGAGAATTGTACTAATATCTATGTTGCCACCCTTAATACTCTTTCTTTTAAATCCTTTTTCGTCAATCCAACAAGTACCTGTTTTTGTATCATCAAAACTTAGCCACCGTGTTTCCAATAGACCAGATTGCTCTTCGCCGTCAGTGTTAACCCATCCAGATATTTCATCGTGCATCCAACCATTACGATTGTTTCTAAGCTTTGTTGGAAATCGTTTATCTGAGTTTGCTAAACCATCGTTATCAATAATATACATCCATATGGGTTTTGTTTGTTTTTGTGTGATCTTTTCGCTTCTTTTTTTAAGGAAAAGAGCATATGTTTTCTCTTTAGTATATGGAGCAAAAGCAAATTTTGGTAAAGATATTATTGCGTAAATATCACATTTTTCCAAGATTTCATTACGAAACTTCTTGAATGAAGGATTCTCTAGCACTCCGTCTGGCGTTACAATGCAAGCTTTTCCTCCGTTTTTAAGAAGATTAACCACCTCACAAATAAATGCAATTTCTGTACGATTTGTGGTGATGCTAGAGGTGTTTGCTTGAAGTGTGCCGCTCCCATATGGAGGATTCGTTATTACGTATTTGTATTTCTTTTCCTCTAATTTTGGATTTCCATCGGTATCAAGAATAGGTTTGTTGTTACTGCCAAGTACAGGTGTTTTATTCCATTCAATTCTTGAAGGCTTTAAAGAATTATCTGAGTACATATGTGTATGACCGTCTCCGACAAGAAACATATTTAATCTTGTACGAGAAATATTTTCATCTCTAACATCAACTCCAAAAAAGCATCTTTTTGATAGAAAATCACGGCTTGCTTTATTAAGAGTACCGCTTTTTTCGTAATTGTTTACCAATATTTTAAAGCTTTCTGTTAAAAAACCACCAGTGCCGCAAGCCGGATCGATAATTGAAAACTCACTATCAGCATCATAATAAGTTTCATCTTCTAATAATAATTTGGAAAAGATATGTGTATAATGTCTTCTGGTAAAGTACTCCCCGAAATCTTTCTTTTCTTTTGACGAAGCAAACATCTCATATACTGCACCAAACAAATCAAATCCAGTGCCGTGTAAAGGCTTCATAGAATCAATGATATCGTAGATCTGCTTAACGCTTTCAACATCTACTAATACTTTACCCTTACTATCACCGCTGATAGCCATTTGTACAACTTCCATTACGTTTTTAAACTCTTTGAAGGAAGTTTCTTCTTCGAGACGCGCAATATATCCACTAAGGTTGTTTTTAACTTTTTCAGCTATTTTATCATTACAATCAGACCAATATACTTTCGAAGCATCTTTGTGACCGTCGATTACTTCTTTTTCTTCAAAGTATTCAAGTGCCACAAATCCTACAGTAAAATCTATCTTTTGAACATTATCTTTAAAATTTATGCTACGATAGACACCTGCAAGTTCCCAAAGCTTCTTGTTAAAAATTGCTTCGGAAATTGTAGATATAGAATCAACATTTGTTGTGATTTCAGTTGTATTTGGATTCTTGCAAAGCTTATTTTTTATTAGACGATATATATCTATAGTCTGAAATTCGCGTATAGGATTACCGTTTAAAGTAAGCTGTTTGAGATTTTTTGCGTTATAAAAATATGTTGTTTTACAATTAGTCACAATGAAGTACGGTAAGTTTAATTTTGGAGCCTTAATTTTTCCTTGCTTTATAGCATCTTTTCCTGATTAGGGTTCGATTTTGCCTTCTCCCAGTGGTAACAAGTGAAGGGTTAAATATACGACTCGTTGTGCTGCACAAAAACCAAGAGCCGGTTTTGTACAAGTCTACAAAATGTTGAGTGCTACCCGTAAAAACATACCTTACCGCTCCTTACTTAGTGAAGGGAGTTTCAAAAAAATTGAATTTCGGGTTTACTTTTGACCTCTCCCGTTCCTTTGTATATGGAGGGCAAAAACAAAAATGAATAATCAACAAAAACCGAATAGTTCTTTTAAAAAACAGATTTTTCAAAAACTTTTTTTGAAAAAGGCTTATATTTGCCCCGACTTTTTTGCGTATAGGGTGAAGGTTTTTTTTGAAAGGAGGTGATGCCCACCGAAATGAACCTACAACTGAATAGCTGCCGAGCGAAGGATAAACCGCCACGACCTCTACGGAGCGAGCGCAGCCGAAAGGCTGACGGCACAGCGTCGAGCAGGATTGCCTGTCAGGAAAGGTGACTGTCTACGATTTGTTGAAATCAGGCAGGATCTTTACGCTGAGAGTTGGCAAGCGGTACATCATTCCGAAGAAAAGTATAATTGATTTTCTGACGGTCACAACAAGCGGAAAGCGAGGTGAGAGCGTTGGATAAATCAAAAGAGATATTTTCGGAGTACAGCGACATAGTAACCGTTGATGAGGTTATGAAAATGCTGCGCTTAGGTAAGAATACGGTATATAAGCTCTTGAAGGACGACGAGATAATGAATGTCAAGGTCGGAGCAAGATATGTTATTCCGAAACAGAGCGTCATCGAGTTTGTATCAATCTCAAATCACAAATCTTAAGAAAGGACAAAAAATTGGAAGGAAGCTTAATAATAAAAGGCAATTACTACTATGCCAAATTTCGTGTCAACGGCAAACAGAAAATGATCGCCACGAAGATACCCGTTAAGGGTAACAACAAACGCCGTGCAATTGAGAAGATGAAAGAGATCATTGAGAACTACAAGGATATCAACCTTGAATGCGACGATGTTCTTTTTACCGACTTTCTCGACAAATGGCTGAAAGGTATCAAGGGAATTATAAAACCTTCTACGTGGGAATCCTATGACAAGACCGTGAGCGGCAAGCTAAAGCCCTATTTTGAGTCAAAGAGGTACAAGTTCAAGGATATGAAGCCGGAGGTGTTCACCAAGTATTTTGTGTTTCTCTCTCAACACGGCAAGTCAAACGGCAAGGGTGGATTGAGCTACAAAACGGTAAAAAATATCCGGGGAGTGTTGTCATCGGCGTATGAATACGCTCTTGAGAATCGCTACGTTAACGAGAATCCGGTATTAAGGAGCCGTATGCCGTCATTTCCTCACAGTATCAAGAAGGATGTTCCCGAGTACAATGCACAGCAGGTCAGAAAGCTTCTGCTTTACGCAAAGGAGCACGAGAGCCATATCTACATATTCCTGCTTTTAGCGCTCTATACAGGGCTGAGAAAGGGCGAATTGCTTGCCCTGACGTGGGATGATGTAGACTATGATAAAAAGCTCTTGCGGGTAAACAAGAGCAGAACAGGCAGTCGCAAGGACGTGACAATGCAAATTACAACGCCGAAAACGGCGAGCAGTAACCGCAAGATTCCGCTCAATGATACCGTTCTGGAAGCGCTGAAAGAGGAAAAACAACGGCAAGAGGATTATGCCAAGCTGTTGGGCAATGGCTACGACAAAAGCCACAACTTCATTGTCCGCACCGTTCTCGGAAAGCCGTATGTCAACCTCAGCGCAATCAATCGGGTGGTTAACCGTCTGACCGAGAACGCCGGCTTGCCGCATTGTACGATCCACGGCTTTCGTCACAGCGTTGCGAGTATTCTCGACGATAACGGCGTACCGATTCAGGACATTTCCGTCTTGCTCGGACACGAAAGCGTACAGACCACCGAGAGAATTTATATCAACCGTCGAAAGACCGCAAAGGAGACGACGATAAACGCTCTCGACAGCGCCATAAATTTGAACATCGCATAAAGGTGGTATAATTTTTGGTAGAATTAAAAGAGAAAAGGCTTCGGAAATCGCTTTCCGAAGCCAAAAATTGATGGCAGGGGCAGAAGGACTTGAACCCTCGGCACGCGGTTTTGGAGGCAATGTAGAGAGCCTGAAAAGCGCATGGATATGCCGATTTTGAGCCGTTTTTGCCCCTGCGAAAAGATTATTGATGATATTTTGATGCTATTGGTTATTCTGCAAAAGAATTTTGATGGAAACGGAGCGAGAGTGATGCTCTGGGTATACACCGACGTTGAGCATAGAAATCAAAATTTGCGACGCCTAATCAAAGATAAGCGATTTCAAAAACTCAGTTCAAAAATCTGACGGATAGTTCTTGAACGGCTAACGTGGGACCTTGATCATAGGATTCCTTCGGATACTCGCGTTCAAGCCTTTCCGCTTCTTTTATCAAAAACTCTATCATGCTGACATTTCCGCGAAAGCCTAATACCAAACAAAGCATAGATTTCAAATATTCGCTTTTGAAAAGCTGATAATTATCTAATATCCAGTCACAGCAATTGGTTTTGCAGTGCAGGAAAAACTTGACTGTGTTTTCAATAAAAACATCCTGTCTGTTTGTTAGCGCTCGTTTTTGTATGAGGGGCAGCGTCTCTTCTTCCGTTTCAAGTGCCTTTTGTACTAATTCAAATCTGTTTCCTATAAGTGCCTCTTTTCGCATGAGCTTTACAATATCCTCAGCCGTTTTTGCTTCTGCTATCATTTGCAAATTTGCTGCTTTTTCCGGTTCTTTTCCGGGAACCGTTTTTGCCACAAATTCATTCATTTTTTCTTCGATGTCTTTGTATAAATACATTGAGTATTCAAACTTTGCCGCAGAATATTCCTGGTTGCGGTGTGCTTTTAAGAATCGTTTTACTTCTTGTTTTGTCATGCAAATCTCCTCGCGTCACAATATATTATATCCGTAGATTTTCCAAACAGTGTTTGGAAAATCTGCCCATAAAGGTTATTCTCCCTCTACATACTCATGCGGAGTTTGGTTCAAGTTCATCTTTAATCTGTTCTATAAATGCTACCTAATGGTGTTTGCGCTGTGTCGGCGTTTTTGAACACGTATCATTATTTTGTGAATCCTAATCAAAGAGTACCTATCAGTCAAAAATGCCTGATTCGAGTTTGGATTTGCAATACTCTGACAGCGTCGGAATGTCATTGACTGCGGTTTCCCAAATGCGTTCAATATCCATCGCTCCGTAATCGTGCGCAAACAGATTCCTCATTCCGGTAATAGCGCGCCAATTCATTTCAGGACGGGTTGCGTTTAAAAATTCGTCGGAAAACTTCTTAGCGAGTTCTCCGATTTGCTGTAAGTTCATACTGACAGCATCTCTCAGGACGTCGTCATTTTTGAATGTTTCAAAGTCATCACCAAAACGATCAAGCGCCTTTTGAATTTTCTCGCAGTGCTCAATCATGTGCTGTAATATGCTTTTATCACGGTTATGCTGCTTCATAGATCAATACCCGTTCCTTTTCCAGATTCTCTTTGAAATCGTTGTCGTCATTATATTTTAATGATTTAACCGTAATCAAATCAAGCTCTTTTCCAAGCGCTTCCTCAAGATCGGAATACAATCCGCCAAGAGCGAAAAGACCTTTGATGGCGACAGCTTCAATGCACAAATCAATGTCACTGCTTTCGTCGGCTTCTCCGCGGGCGTAAGAACCGAAGATATATATTTTGTCAACGCCGTAACGAGCGGCGATAGGAGCTATGATAGCGGCGATTTCTTCAAGCGTGTAGACTCTGTTGCTCATAAAAATCCTCCCCGATGATATGGTTCTATGCTTTTATTGTAACCAATCCACGTTGATTAGTCAAGCAAAAAAATGAAAGACCCTTTGTGTTTCATCTCTCATGTTTGCAAAAGAAAATGAGAGATGAATTGATTTTTGAGAGATGAAGTGATATACTGATAGCGGAGGGATGGCTATGCAAAAATATCCGTTTCAAATCAATACGAAAATACTGCGGTTGACGGCTGAAATATCCGAGCTGGTCGGCTCTATGTCAACGCTGACGGAAGCCGCGCGGTCTCCGCAGTTGAGAAGAAGTAATCGCATAAAAACCATATATTCTTCGCTTGCAATCGAGCAGAACACGCTGAGCTTGGAGCAGGTCACGGCAGTCGTGTCGGGCAAGCGCGTATTGGCGCCGCCAAAGGACATCGCGGAGGTGCAGAACGCCTTTGAAATCTATGACAGGCTGGACGAGCTGAATCCGTATTCGATTGATGATTTGCTTGCCGCCCATTCCGTCATGGCAAGAGGCTTGCGCGATGACGCGGGAGATTTTCGCTCACGTCCTGTCGGCGTGGTGGATTCGCAGGGCAACATTCTGCATTTCGGCACCTTGCCCGCGTATGTTCCGCAGTTGGTTGAAGAATTGCTTGACTGGACAGAGCATAACGAGAATCCGCTGCTGATCAAGAGCTGCGTGTTTCACTATGAGTTCGAGCTGATACATCCCTTCTCCGATGGCAACGGACGTGTCGGCAGGCTGTGGCACACGCTGCTGCTGTCAAAATGGAATTCGCTGTTCGCGTGGGTGCCGGTGGAATCGATCATCCACGACCGTCAGAGCAAGTATTATCAGGCGATCAATAATGCCAATAACGCCGCCGACTCCACCTGCTTTATTGATTTTATGCTGTCGGCAATCAAGGACGCGCTATTGGATGTTTCCTCTCAACCGTCAGAAGTGAAACCGAAAGCGGAAAGCAGAGAGCAGGCGATTCTCGATTACCTCTCCGAGCACGGCGATATATCAAACATTGATGTTAGAGAATTGTTATCCGTTTCTCCGGCAACTGCCAACCGCGTGCTGAACGAGATGGTAAACAAAGAATTGATTTTCCGATTCCGAAAGGGAAAAACATGGGTGTATCGGGAGAGATAAACAAACAATTACAGGAAAAGCGTATTATGAATAATTGTATCCAAAACAAGCAGATCACATACCGAACAACTGACAATCAAAGCGATTATGTTATTAGAAATCTTCGCGAGAGTGAGATCAGATTGCTTGATGATTTTTTATACGAGGCGATTTTTATTCCGAAAGGAACAGAAGCGCCTCATAGAGATATTATTAACAAGCCGGAGCTGCGCGTTTATATTGAAGACTTTGGAACTCGAAAGGGTGACAATTGCCTTGTAGCCGATTTAGGCGGCAAAGTGGAAGGCGCGGTATGGACGCGCATCATGAACGATTACGGTCATGTGGATGATAACACTCCGTCTTTTGCCATATCTCTGCTTAAACCATATCGAGGAAAAGGCATCGGCACACATCTTATGGCAGAAATGCTTGAATTGCTGAAGTGGCAGGGATATCGACAAGCGTCTTTGGCTGTACAGAAGGCAAACTACGCCGTGAAGATGTATTATAATGTTGGATTCAAAACGGTAAAAGAGACTGATGAAGAATACATCATGGTTTGCGAGTTGTGATTAAGATAATAACACCGGTTAAAAAGGAAGTGAGCGGATGATACTCTATTTCAGCGGAACGGGCAACTGCAAATATGTTGCCGAACAGATCGCGGCTGCGGTCGGTGATACGGCTGTATCTGTTGAGGACAGCGGCGGCAAAATCGCTTTGGAAATGGGTGAGATTTTCGGCATTGTATTTCCCACGCACTTTTGGGAAATTCCCGCCATCATGCGCGAGTTTCTGGAGAAAGCAAGCATAACCGCAGAGAGAGAAAACTACGCCTTTGCCATTGCGACCTACGGAACAACACCGGGCTGCAGCGGAATGGATGCGAAAAAACTTTTGAAGAAGAAGGGCATTGATCTCAGTGCGGCATTCAGCCTGAAAATGCCCGATAACTGGACGCCTATGTTCGACCTCAGCGACGCCGAAAAGGTGCGCCGCCAAAATGAAGAAGCCGACAAAAACCTCGCGCTGCTGATCGGAAATATCAAAGCGAGGGTGAATGGCAACCACGCCACGCCCAAAGCGCCGTATTTTGTCCGCACAATGTCCGATAAATTGTATCTGAAAGCGCGCAGGACGAGTAATTTCTATGTTGAGGGCAGCTGCGTCGGTTGCGGATTGTGCGCAAAGCAATGCCCTGTAAAGGCGATCGAAATCCAAAACGGTAAGCCCGTCTGGATAAAGGAGCACTGCACGCTATGTCTGCGCTGCCTGCACCTGTGCCCGAAATTTTCCATTCAGTACGGCGACGGCAAAACCAAGCAGCACGGGCAGTACCATCATCCGTAAACGGTTATTATGAGTACCAAAACGGCATTGACCGTCCCGACGAGGAGCGGCTGTACCGCTTGGAAAAGTTTAGAAATAGCAAACAATGATAAAAGCAAAAAATTAAGGAGCATTGCAAATGAAAAACTGTGCTTCGGTCATCGGTTCCATTGTCACCGTGACAGTCGACCGACCGATGGGGAGCGTTCACCCAAAGCATAGGGATATTTTCTATCCGATCAACTACGGCTATGTTGAGGGTATAACGGTTCCCGACGGCGAGTGGCAGGACGCGTATATTCTCGGCGTGGACGAGCCGATTCAAGAATTTACGGGCAAGGTCATCGGGGTTATTCACCGCCTTGACGATGTTGAGGACAAGTGGGTAGTATGCCCTGAAAATATGTCATTCAGCGAGAAAGAGATTACCGAAAAAACGGATTTTCAGGAGAAGTTTTTCAAGACGGAAATCTTGGTTTAATATGAGGAACAATAATGATATTATTCCTGCTAACAAAATCGGAATGACAACCGTGTGGATAAAACAAGGTTTTGGTGGGTTGGCTGAACCAAAATCAAAAGATGAACAGCCTGATTATACAGTAGATAACCTTAACAAGCTATTAAGTATTTTTGAGATAAAGAGTGAATAACTATCGTTTTTTATCGTAAGGAACGGTTGATATGAGAAAACAGTTTATAGACAATTTAAGGTGGATGGATGTTCTTTTACTTATTCCGTATCACGCGGCGCAAGCCTTTAATACTTGGGGCGAGCTGAATTATATATGCTTTGCGCCGAAACGGGCAATCAGCAGTTTTACTGTATTTTTCAGTCCGTTTTTCATGCCGCTTCTTTTCCTTTTGGCGGGTATGAGTACACGGTATGCGTTAATGAAACGTACATACGGACAATACATTATTGAAAGGATAAAACGCCTGCTCGTGCCGTTCGTGTTTGGGACGCTGGTTTTCTGCCCGATACTGTCTTACATGGGCGATGTGAACAATTGCGCATACGAAGGCGGATTTTTCGCGCATTATATCGTATTCTTTACAAAATGGACGGACTTGTCGGGCTTTGACGGCGGCTTTTCGGTCGGGCAGTTTTGGTTCCTGTATTTCCTGTTCATCATATCATTGGCGTCTGTAGGGATCATTGCATTATCAAATAAGATGATCAAAAACCGGGGAAAGGCGGAAAAACTCCCGTTTTGGGCAATCTGTTTGATGGTGATACCGTTCCCGCTTTTGTATGGCGTGCTGTCGGTCGGAGGAAAGAGCTTTGCCGAGTATCTCTATGTTTTTTTGATCGGTTACTATGTTTTGTCGTATGATAAGGTAATCGAAAAAGCCGAAAAGTACAGGTATATTTCTCTTGCAATCGGTCTTGCGGCAAGTGCTGCCAACGTGTATATGTTTATCTGGTCGGGAAAGGATTATGAAGCAATCAACCTGATTGCAAAATCCTTTGCCGAATGGTTTATGATATTGGCTCTGATCGGAATCGGAAAGAATAGGCTTGATGATAAAAATTCAGTTTCGGAATACATGTCGCAAAGATCTTTTCCGTATTTCAGTCTGCATTTTTTGTGGATCGTTCTGTTCCAATATTGGTTTGCGGATATTTTCAGCGGCAATACGGTTCTGCTGTTCCTTGTGCCGGTTATCTGCGCCTTTGCCGCAACGCTGCTCTGCTCGGAGATATGCTTGAGAATACCCGCGCTTTGTTTTTTGATGGGCACAAAATCAAAGAGATTGAAATAGTGCTGATGTGCGTTGCGCTCGCTGAATGCAACATAATTTGAGAGGAAACAATCGCCCATGAAAAGATCATTCTTTATAGCCGACACGCATTTCGGTCACGCGAATGTGCTCAAATACGACAAGCGTCCGTTTGCGGATATCGAAGCGCATGACAAATCGCTGATTGAAAAATGGAACCGCGCACTGAATGATGATGACGAGTGTTATATCCTCGGCGACGTGAGCTGGCTCAAGCCCGAGCAGACGGTTGAAATACTGAAACAGCTTCGCGGTAAAAAGCATTTGATTATCGGCAATCACGACAAAAAGCTCTTAAAAAATGATGCCTTCCGCAATTGCTTTGAGAGCATACAGGACTATCTGGAGATGAAAGTTCCGCATAACGGAAGACACGAACTGCTTGTGCTTTCGCATTACCCGATCATCAGCTTCAATAACCGGTTTGAGGGCGCGGTTCACTTCTACGGGCACGTCCACAACTCCGACGAATGGATACTGACGGAGGAATTCCGCAGGTTATCCGAACAGCGCCTTAACGCGCCGTGCCGTATGTTCAACGTCGGCGTGATGATGCCCGTGATGAACTACACGCCGCGGACTTTTGAAGAGATCATAAACAGCCAATCATAAACAACAGCAGCCCCGCCATAATAGCGGAAGCTGCTGTTTTACGTTATTCGTCGTAGCGTTTCACTTTATTGTATCCTCACAATCTGGTCGTAGAGCAAGATGAACTTGCCCATGATTTTTCTATCATCGTGGTAGTGACCAAAGAACCAGTTTTTGAATTTCAAACGCTGCGCCAAGTTCTCGAAATACATGGTCAGCTTATCGGGCTGTGTATAACCGCCCATGAGCCATGAAACGATCGACTGCGGCGCGCAGTGTGAGACGACATAATCTACTTGATAATCGACCTTCGCAAGGTTGTTTTCCGCGTTTTGGATTTCCTCATCAGAAGGTAGCTCCTCAGCCCACCAAGAGATATGGTTGATTCGGAAAACCTTCCGTTGTTTTCTCCATTTGCGGACGGTTTCCTTAAATTCCTCCTGCGTGTCAAAATCTTCCCATGAGAGAATACCGTCGTCGATATCGTGCGATCTCGCGCCGCCGAAGGCAAGGAATTTCTTTCCTTCAAAATCAAAGATTTCTCCGCGCATGAGGTGGTAAACGCTGTCGTTGATCTTGTGCGCCTTGCCGCCGTGAAAATCGACGACCTCAAACTCGCTGTTGAGCCTGTCGAAATTTTCATGATTGCCGTCGGCAAAGACGGTTGTAAAGGGCTTTTCATCGAGCCAGTTCAGCCAGTACGCTTCCGAATTGCTCACACCGTCGGCGTTCCAAACCGCGCCGAAATCACCGCAAACGATAACGATATCTTCTTTTGTCATCTCGCGCTGTTCGGGGAAAGCAGGGGTTGAAAATTTCTGAAACTCACTGTGGCAATCACCTGTAACAAAAATCATATCATTTTAACTCCTATGCTCTTTGCTTCTTCGATATCCTGCTGCGTGTATGGAAACGGCAAATCTCCGCAGGCAACAGTGGCTTCAAGAAACCGGACGCACGCCTCTTCCAAGGTCAATCCGCAGCTGGCGCAGATGTCCTTTGCCTGTTCATAAATATCTGTCGGAACACTGAATTCAATAGTTGTCATGCTCATTTTTGAAAACCCTCTTTCAAATATCTGCTCATAAACGCATCGTAGTTTTCTGTTTCATAGCTGCGGCAGTAGATGGCAAACTCAACCAAATCAAAGCAGCCGCCGAACTCTTTGAGCGCGTCAAACATTGCCTTTGCCACTACATGCGGGTCGTTGGCAAACGCACCGCAGCCAAACGCGCCGAGGACGAGCATATCCGTCTGATTTGCGGCGGCGACCGTCATAATATGTCTCGCTCTTTTGAGATGGATTTGATAAAGCTCATCCGAAGTGACGGCGACTGCATCGCCCGATTCGACGTTATACGCATTGCTGACTACATTTCTGAGATTTGGCGCCGCACAGGTGATCACGTCAACTGTAAACCAATCCTGAGCCTGCAGCATTTGAGGAATAGATGCGTCGCTTTTGAATACGATCACATCCGGCGAGTATATGCAGGCATCTGAGTGCAAGACATTCTTTTCAGTGCGGTTCACATTGTAGAACTGCTCCCACATCGGCTTTTGGTTCAGCGTCGGATACAGCGTGGAACAGCGGCACAGAGCTTCTTCCTGCGCTGACGATCCGCGTGTTACCCCGCCGCCGGGGTTGGTCGCTGAAGCGAAATTCAAGACGGCAATTCTTTTGTCAGGGTATTTCTTATATAGCTTTCGCGCCGCTTCGAAGGTTGAGTGCCGCGAAACCGTAACAGCACCCTTTTTCGGACTGCTGCTTTCAAATGAGGGATAGTCGTTCGCCGCAAAGTGCTTTGTCAGGCTAACGCTTTTTTCTGTTGACTCGCGCAAAAACGAGTTTCTTTGAATCTGCTTGACGGTGTCCTCGAATACCGCCTTTAATTGTTCTCTTTTGTTGTAAAACATGTTCATTGCCTCCTTGTTCCGGGGATTGAATATGATTCCCATTTTACTCTGTTTCCGAGGTTTGTCAAGAGTTTCTTTTCCGCGAAAACGCTCAGAAAATGCGGCGCAGAATCAAAGAAAACCTTCCGAAAAAGTCTGGAAATTTCCGAAAAGCTGTAGTATACTGTTCCGCTTGACAGGAGGGGTGTCCGTTGGCACTGAAAAAGCTTCTGAACAAAGGAACAGTTTATAAGCGCAGCGACAATCGCTGGGGCGGTATGGTGAGTTATCACGACGAGCAGGGTGTGTACAGGAGAAAGAGCTTTTGTGCGCCGACAAAGAAAGCCGTTCTGAAGAAGATCGGTGATTACATCGAGTTTTTCAAAATGGAGATCGCCGAAGCTGATGAAACGAAGAAGCCGCTGAGAAAAAGTATGCAGAAGTGGCTGGAGGTGTTTCAGTACGGCACGGTTGAGAGAGCGACATACGACAGAAAAGAGGATTGCGCCAAGCACTATATCTACCCGAGAATCGGCGATATGATCATATCGGAGATCACATCCGCGGACTTGAATGGGATCTTGACGCAAATGATGAATGAGGGATATTCGCATTCGACCGTCAAGCATGTCTATAGTCTGTTCAAAGAATATTTCCGCTATCTCTGCTATGAAGAGCACATCCCAAAAAATCCGATGGCATATGTCCGTATGATCAAAAAAGCGAATTTCCTCGCGGCGCAGGGCAGAGAAATTATTGCACGGAGCGACGCCGTCACGGTCTTGAATGACGAAGAAATACGTCGTTTGAGAGAAGCGGTATTTACACGGAACAGGAAAGGAGCATTAAAGCATCAACAGGCGGCAGCGTATTTGTTGATGCTCAACACGGGATTGAGAACGGGAGAAGTCCTCGGTTTGCTCAACAGCGACATTGATTTAGATAAAAGAGAGCTGAGCGTTACCCGCGCGGTAAAGGAGGTCGGCAAACGCGATAAGGACGGCGCTGCGTGCGGAACCGAGTTGATTGTCGGCGGTATGAAAACAGCCGCTTCAAAGCGCACGATCCCTCTTAACAGCACGGCAATAGAGATGATTTTGATATTGCGCACTGATCGATATTTCGGTGCAGACAGTCCGCTGATTTCAAATCAAGTAGGAGACTTCACAAGACCATCTACATTCCGCTCGAGATGGTACACGCTGCTTGATTTCGCCGGAATCTCTCACAAGGGCTTGCATAGTCTGCGCCATACCTTCGCCACGCGGCTGATCAACGGCGTTGAAGATGAAAACGGCAATCTAAAAACGCTGACGGTAAGGCAGGTCGCCGACCTGCTCGGACACACCACATCATCTGTGACGGAAAAATATTATGTCAGGCGCGAGCCGAATAAGCTCTGCGGAATCACCGATGAATTTGAGCTGTGAAAAAAGTAGATTTTCGCTGGACTTTTCAAAAAACTGTGGTATTGTGTTGTGCAAAAGGAGGTATCGGCATGGATACGATCAGAGAACTATTTTACGGAAACATCCACCCATTCGAACGCGATATCAAGAAGGACAGCGAAAGCGACAGGCTCGCGAAGCTGATTCTCAGGCATGACGCAGCGCTCAAAGCAACAATGAATGAAAGCGAAATCGAGCTGTTCGGGAAATTCAAAGACGCGGTGACAGAGCTGAATTGTCTGAACGAATGCGAAGGCTTTATCAACGGCTTTCGATTGGGAATAAGGCTGATGGTGGAAGCGTTGCACACCGAAGAATAAAAAATCGCAGCCCTGAAAAATGGGGCTGCAACTCTTTTGCGGTTTTTTCA
>NZ_JAHLQB010000107.1 GCF_018918205.1 Lachnoclostridium sp. MSJ-17
TTCGGAGTTATTTCTCCCAGCTGCGTTTGGGCGGTCGTCTGCGACGGAATGGGCGGCGCCAACGGCGGCAACATTGCCAGCGCCACCGCGGTTGAGTATATCAGCACAAAAATCACATCTCTGTATAAGGTCGACATGACAAAGGATCAGATCGGCGAGCTCATGGCTGAGATAGTCATGGAGGCAAACAAGGCTGTGTTCGAGCTGCAGTCGAGAGACCCCGAGCTTGCGGGTATGGGTACGACCTGCGAATTCGTCTTTGTCAAGGACACCACGGTTCACGTAGTCCACGTCGGCGACAGCCGCACCTACGCTATCCGCGGCGGCAAGATCAAGCAGCTCACCGAGGATCACTCCGTTGTTCAGGAGATGGTGCGCCGCGGCGAGCTGACCTATGAGCAGGCTCAGCACCACCCCAACAAGAATTTCATCACCCGCGCGCTGGGAATCAAGGATTCTCTCAGGCTCGACTACATCGAGGCAAATTTCATCTACGGCGACGTGCTCCTGATATGCACCGACGGTCTTTCGAACCACGTCACTACGGGCGATATCGTCAAGATTTGCCACGAGAACCGCGGCGACAGTCTTATCAACAAGCTTGTGGACTGCGCTAAAGCGGACGGCGGCAGCGACAACATCACTGTCACCGTGATTTACTGAGAAAGGAAGGCGTAATATGGATAAGTACATCGGCAAGCGTCTTGACGGGCGCTATGAGATACACGAGCTGATAGGCGTCGGCGGAATGGCGAACGTCTACCGCTGCAACGACACCGTGGACGACCGCGAGGTCGCGATCAAGATCCTGAAGGACGAGTACCTCAACAACGAGGAATTCATCCGCCGCTTCAAGAACGAGTCAAAGGCTATCGCCATGCTCTCGCACCCGAATATCGTAAAGGTATACGACGTGAGCTTCGGCGATATGATTCAGTATATAGTAATGGAGTACATCGACGGCGTAACTCTCAAGGAGTACATCGAGCGTCAGGGCATTATTGAGTGGAAGGACGTGCTCCACCTCACCACACAGATACTCAAGGCTCTCCAGCATGCGCACGAGTGCGGCATCGTTCACCGCGACATCAAGCCGCAGAACATCATGCTGCTCCAGGACGGCACCATCAAGGTGACCGACTTCGGCATCGCGCGCTTCTCGGACAAGGCTACCCGCACAATGACCGATCAGGCTATCGGCTCCGTCCACTACATCGCGCCCGAACAGGCAAGAGGCGACGTAACCGACGGCAAGACCGACATCTACTCCGTCGGCGTTATGCTCTATGAGATGCTCACGGGCAAGCTGCCCTTTGACGGCGACAGTGCAGTTTCCGTCGCTCTCATGCAGCTGCAGTCCGTGCCCAAGCGTCCGCGCGAGGTCAACCCGGGCATTCCGATAGGTCTTGAGCAGATCACAATGAAGGCTATGCAGAAGCAGCCTTCCGACCGCTACACCTCGGCGGCGGAAATGCTCAGCGAGCTTGAGCGCTTCCGTCTCAATCCTTCGATAGTTTTCGACTACGGCAATTCCTTTGTCGACAACGAGCCTACAAAGTACGTCTCGAACATCAAGGACAGACCCAAGGAAGAGGCGAGCGGCATCAACCGCATCAAGGTAGAGGACGATGAGTTTGAGGACGAGGAGGACGTTATCGTCGAGCACGGCGCAATGTTCTATGTTGTAAAGGGCGTGCTTATCTCGGCGATCACCGTCTGCGTTGTGTTCTTCGCGCTCGCTCTGATACAGGCGTTCCAGTCCGGCCAGACCAAGGACGTTGATGTTCCCGATTACGTCGGAAAGACCCTTGTTCAGGCTAAGGAGGACAACCCCGAGAACTTCGTCTTTGAGATAAACAGCAAGTACGATCAGAGCAAGGAGATCGGCACGATCATCGCTCAGGAGCCTGCCGCAGGTTCAATGAAGATCAAGTCAGGCTCCACGATCACACTCACCGTTAACGGCACAGACACCGAAATGAGCGTACCTTTCGTTACAAACTACAGCGAAAAGGACGCCGTCGCGGCTATGAAGGAAAAGAGTCTCATGCCGCAGGTCGTCTATGTCGAGAACACCAAGACCCCGAAGGGCTATGTTATCGACACCTTCCCCGCAGCGGGAGCCAAGGAGACCATAGGCTCCACCGTTTATATCTATATCGCCAACGGAGCGCGCGCGGAGACCGCCGAGATACCCGCGATCATCGGCTCAACTCTCAGCGACGCTCAGTCTAAGCTCAATGAGCTCGGTCTCACTGTCGAGGTCACCTACAACGACGAGAGCAAGGAACCCAAGGACACAGTCATCGCGTCCTCACCGCTGCCCTACGGCAAGGTTGAAAAGGGAACGGTCGTTACCCTCGTTGTCAGCTCGGGCAAGGGCGACAAGCGCAGCGTAGAGGTCTATGTGGATCTGCCGACAAACGTTTCAGGCTCGGTCGAAATGACAGTTATCGTCGACGGAGCGATCGATTCCTCGCAGTCTAAGACACTCATTCCGGCTTATAACAGCACCTGCACCCTCAAATTCGAGGGCAGCGGCACATCTAACGTCGTGGTTCAGCTCGACGGTCAGGTTTACCGCGAGTACACGATCGACTTCTCGCAGGCGGCTGTCACGAATACCGTCACCCACGAATACAAGGCTCCCACTCAGCCCGCGACCGAGGCTCCCGCTACCGAGGAGCCCGTAACCCCGACTGAGGCTCCCACTCCCACAGACGCTCCCGTTGACGACGATAACAGCAACGGCGAGTACGTGATTTACTGAGTATGAAGGAGCTTTCGGGAGTTCTGATGAAGTCCGTCGGCGGATTTTACTACGTCCGCTGCGACGGCGAAATGTATGAATGCAAGGCGAGAGGCAGCTTCCGCAAGCGCGGAAGCTCGCCTGTCGCGGGAGACAGGGTGCGCATCACCGTGCCCGACGACGGCTTTTGCGCGCTTGAGGAGATACTCCCGCGCAAAAACAAGCTCAAACGTCCCGCGCTCGCCAATATCGATATTTTAGTCATCGTCTGTTCGACCGTCGACCCGCTTCCGAACTTCGCGGTTATCGACAAGATGACTGCGGCGGCTGTGAACAACGGCATGCAGCCCGTTATCGCCGTGTCGAAGAATGACATTAAAAACGGCGACGAGATCGCGGATATTTACCGCGGCAGCGGCATAGAGGTCTTTCAGCTCTCTCCGGACAGCTCGGAAGAAGCCGACGCTCTGCTCGCGTTGCTCCGCGGCAAGGTCAGCGCCTTTACGGGCAACAGCGGCGTTGGCAAGTCCACGCTGCTCAACATGCTATTTCCGAACCTTGAGCTTGCTACGGGCGAGATCAGCGACAAGCTCGGCAGAGGACGTCACACCACAAGAGTGGTTGAGCTTTTCGAGGAAAACGGCTGTATCGTCGCCGACACCCCGGGCTTTTCCACCGTCGATCTGCAGCGCTACGAGCTTATTGACAAGGACAGGCTGCAGTACTGCTTCCCGGAATTTGAGGAATACCTCGGGCAGTGTCAGTTCACCTCCTGTGCGCACACCTGCGAAAAGGGCTGCGCCGTATTACAGGCGGTGAAGGACGGCAAGATACATCCGTCCCGCCACAAAAGCTACGTCGCCATGTACAACGAGGTAAAAGACCTCAAGCCGTGGCAGTTTAAACAGAGTTGAGAGTGGAGAGTTTAGTTTTCCGCTGCCAACCTTAAACTACATGCTATGAAGAAATGCTATATTATCGCGGGCGCTCCGTCGCCCGATATTGATTTTATTAAAAATGAAATACCCCCGAACGCCTTTGTCCTCTGTGCCGACAGAGGATATACTCACGCTAAGGCGGCACAGATCACGCCGTCGGTGATTATCGGAGACTTCGATTCCTGCTCCGACACTTTGCCGGACGGCGTCGAAACCATTACCCTCGAGCGTGAAAAGCTTTACACTGACACGGTTTACTGTATTGACAACGCGCTCCAAAAGGGGTATGATGAAATAACAGTCCTTGCCGCGACCGGCGGCAGGCTCGACCACACCGTCGCAAATCTTCACGCCCTTGAGTACGCGGCTGACAGAGGCGGCAGGGTCACCCTGCTCTCGCGGCGCGAGGCGATCACCCTGCTCACGCAGGGCAGCCACAGCTTTGAAAACAGGGACGGGCTGACCTTCTCCTTGTTCCCGATCGGCTGCGAAGCGGCGGTGCTCTCGATTTCGGGTGCGCATTATCCGCTCGACAGATACGTTTACGAGAGCCGCAATCCAGTCGGAGTATCGAATATCTTCGAGGGCGAGAGCTGTATGATCGATGTTCACAGCGGCAGTCTGCTGATGATAATCAACCGCGACGATAGCTATTTATAATTCTTAATAAGAAAATAACAAACGGTTACAAGCCGCTCCGCACAGTATATTGATGTTTTTTTGCCGTATATTAATTCACGGCGGAAAATATGGATTTCAGCGGTGCGCACGGTCGTTTTGACAATAACAAAAATGTAATGAAAATGACATCTATAAATCTTGAAAAGAAATATATCAGTATGCTATAATTCAAGTTGGAATGATATGAATATCCGGATTGTGAAGTTTTATACAGTATGGAGTGAATAAAAGTATGGCATTGTGCATGGGTTGTATGCAGGAAATCGGCGACAGACGCTTCTGTCCCGAGTGTGGCTTTGATAATGCGGAAAAACAGCAGGCGCCTTTCCTTCCTTACGGAACGGTGCTCGCTAACAGATACATTGTAGGCGCTGGAATCGATACCAATGGCGAGAGCACTCGCTATCTCTGTTACGACAAGCAGACCGGTGACGTCGCTATCGTCGCCGAGTTTTTGCCGGTCGGACTGTTCAACAGAGCCGAGGGTGAAACAGTGGTTCGCGTCAACTACGAAAACCGTCTGGTTTACAATAAGCTCAAGGACGATTTCATCAACTACTACCGCGTTTTAGCGGATCTGCGCGAGCTTTCGGCGCTGATGAACGTCCACAATATCATCGAGGAAAACAATACCGCGTATGTGATCGAGGACAGCGAGGACTACATTCCCTTTGAGGAATACGTCGAGCGTCACGGCGGCAGTCTTGAGTGGGACGTAGCCCGTCCGCTCTTTATGCCCGTGATCTCCGCGCTGGAGGCTCTACACAAGAGAGGCGTCGGTCATTACGCGATCTCACCCAAGAATATGTACATCACCTCCTCGGGCAAGCTCAAAATCTCGGGCTTCGCCACCGAGAATGAGCGCAAGCGCGGCACCGCGCTCAAGAGTCAGCTCTTTTCCGGAGCGGCGGCTCCCGAGCAGTACGAGGTCGCTTTCCCGCTCGATGACATCACCGATATTTACGGACTTTGCGCTACTCTGTTCTATGCGCTGACGGGTCATCTGCCCAAGGCAGCTCCCGAGCGTCTCAAGGACAGCCGCCTTCTCATGAGCACCACCACCGTCAAAAAGCTGCCGCCTCACGTTGTATCGGCACTTGCGAACGGTCTGCAGGTCGAGCGTGAGAACCGTATCACCGATTTTGACGAGCTGCGTTCTCAGCTCTCCGTCGCACATACGGCAAAGGCTATTCAGGACGAGATCTCACGCACCGCGAGCATGAATATTTCGCGCACCGAGAAGGAGCAAAAGAACCGCAACGGCATGTCGCGTGTTTCAATTACCATTATCGCGGCTGCGGCTACAGCGGTTGTCCTCGGTATAGCGGGTTATTTCTGGAACATGACGCATCCCTTCCAAGGGTTGTTCGGCGGCACCCAGAGCGCTACGCAGGAGTCGACCGTGAGTACCGAATGGACAGGTCCCACGGTGCCGACCTTCGTCGGCAAGACCTACGAGGAAGCGCTTAAGGAAGCCGGCTCCGATTCGGGCGTTACGCTGTTGAGGAACTATTCCGACGAACACAGCGACCAGTATAATGAGGGCATCATCATGGCTCAGAGTCCCGCGGCGGGTTCAAAGGTCGCTCAGGAGGGCAATATCGTTGTCAGTGTGACCGTCAGCAAGGGTCCGCAGATGCGCGAGCTGCCAAAGGTCGAGGGTCAGTCGCTGGATCAGGCTGCCGCCGATATCGCGGCTCAGGGGCTGAACGCTACCGCGGAACAGGCGTTCAGCGACAAGTACGCGGAGGGCAGAGTCATCGGCTACAAAAATCATCAGGCGGGCGACACTGTCGAGTACGGAACAAATATCACCGTCATCGTGAGCAAGGGCAAGGAGCCTACGGCAACCACCGCTCCGTAAAATTTCATTGATTTTTTCAGAGGCAGCGATTTATTCGTTGCCTTTTTTGTACCAAACAGTTTCGTCACAAATTAGTACGCAAATTGTAAAAACTGCACAATTTATCACACTTTTCTTTTCCCTGTCAAAACGAAAAATGTTGCAAATGCAACTGAAACAGAAAAAAGGATTGTGTATAATAGAATTGTCAAAAGACCGAGAACGGAATATGCGCCGCTCTCTTTGGTTTTTAGGTGATTTTTTTAGGAGTTTTGATTTTAATATTTTTCGATTCGCGGCGCTTATTTCGTCTTGTTATTTTACGATTATTCCTTCTATAACCCAATATACCCCCGGAAAACAACCGAGTTCTCTCGGTTGTTTTTCATATTTATGAAGCTAAAAATATTCTCTGAATTTTTGTCTGTTTTGCCTATGACAAAAAAATTCATTATATGATAAAATATAAATAAAAGAAAGGGTGGTCGCTATATGTTTTCAGCAGGTCAAACCGTGCTCTACGGCGCGAACGGAGTGTGCCGCATTGAGGAAATAACCACGCGCAAGGTCGGCTCTGTGAAAACTGAATACTATGTTCTCAAGCCCGTCTGGGCAGAGAGCTCGACGCTGTACGTTCCGACCGGCAACGAGACTCTTGTTAGCCGGATGCGCTATGTAACGACCGCTGACAGGTTACGTGAAATTCTCGCCGACCGGGAATTTAAGCTCGAGTGGATAGACAACAAGATCGAACGAGGCGAGTATTTCCGCGGAATCATCTCGCGCGGCGACTGCCGCGAGCTTATCGCGCTTGTCCGGCTGCTTCACGAGCATTCCGAATCTGTCTCGGCTCAGGGCAAGCGGCTGCACATTACCGACGAGCGAATTCTCCGCGAGGCTGAGAAAATGGCAGGTGACGATGCGGCAACCTCCCTCGGAGTAACAAGGGAAGAAGCGCTGGAACTGATAATCGGGTAAAATCAACACTCCCTTAGCGGAGTGTTTTTTTCTTAGAAATTTTATCCGAAACCATTTACTTTTTCGCAGAAAAATAGTACAATAATTTATATATTGTTTATTTGGGTGTTATTATGAAGAAGATAGTGGCTTTTTTAATGACTCTTATTCTCGGTCTGAGCTGCGCCGTTTCAGCTTTCGCGGCTGACGACGCGTCCTCGGGCGACTGGCTGTACACCGTCAGGGACGGCGAGGCTGTCGTCACTGGTTACAGCGGTTCGGATACGACCGTTGCCGTTCCGACCACTCTCGGCGGTCACACGGTAACTCAAATCGGCACAGCCGCGTTTTACCGCTCAAAAATTGAAAAGCTCTCGATTCCTTCCACCGTCCGCGAAATCGGCTGGTGGGCGTTTTACGGCTCTACAAAACTCAGCGAGGTAACTCTTTCCCGCGGACTCGGAAAAATCTCCTTCGGAGCGTTCCTCAACTGTTCTTCTCTGCGCGGAATCGAGGTTCCGCCGACGGTTTACTCGATCGGAAGCGACGCCTTCGCCGTAAATTGCAGAACAATGACAGGAATCCCGGACGTGCTCAACGACAGGCGAGTCGGCGAACAGTATTACTCCGTTAACACCTCGTTCGTGATCAAGGGATATTCAGGTACCGCCGCCGAGAAGTACGCTGAGGACAACAAGCTCGTGTTCAGCGGCAGCGACGCTCTCACCTTTGCCGACATAAACTCCGACGGTGAGATTGACGGTCAGGATATAATTCTGATAGAGAATTATATTAACGGCGGAAGGCTCTCGACCCTCGAAAAGCTCAACTCCGACCTCGACTGCGACGGCTCCGTCACCGAAAATGACCTTGAGCTGCTGCGCTCGTATATCAGCGGCAAAACGAGCCTTTACGACCTGCCCGCGAACAGCTTTGACGCGCCGGAACAGAGCTTCCTGTACGGAAAGAAGCTCTACAGCGATGGCGACAGCGTGGCAAAGGGCACCGGCACCGATACCTTCGGCAAGGGATTCCATTCCTATGCCTACTACCTCGCTGAAAAGTACGGCATGGACTTCACCACCAACGCCGTGGGCGGAACTACTCTCGCCAAGGTCAGGGACAATCCGCTCAGCTCGGGCACAAGTATCCTCGAGCGTGTGCTTCTGATGCGCAAGGACTACGACGTGATTCTCCTCGACGGCGGCTTTAACGACATCTTTCTGAAGGTTAAGCCCGGTGAGGTTACTCCCGACAGCAACAAGAGTGGTTTTTACGACGTTACAACGACGGCAGGCGCGCTTGAACAGATGTGTTATTTTCTTACAAAGAATTATAAAAACACGGTAAAGCTCTTTGTCCTCTGTCATGACTGCGACGACAGGCAGCCGCTTTACTGGGAACTGCTGCGTAAGGTTCTCGACAAGTGGGAGATTCCCTATGTCGATATCAGCAAAGAGACGGATTTCCGTGCTGTCAACAAGGAGATCAATAACCAGTATTTTTACTGCAACGACGACAAGGATGTCGGCGACGAGATCCATCCCGTCGCATATGCTCAGGACAAGGTCTACGGCGAGCTTGTCGAAAATAAACTCAACGAGCTGTTCGCCGCGAAGAACGCGATTTCTGCGGACAAAGCAAAAATCGATATAGCCAAAGGCGAGACCGCGGCTCTCACTGTCAGCTCCGGCGGCAAGACGTACAGCGGCGAGCTGAGCTGGACTTCATCTGACGAGGACGTAGTCACCGTTTCACAGCGCGGCGAGGTCACAGCTGTGGCGATAGGTCAGGCTATGATCCGCGCCGAGACTCCCGACGGACAAATCGTCGGCTTTGAGGTCGACGTAAAGCAGAATCCGCTCTGTTTCTATCTCAACAAGACCGACGCGACGCTCGCCAAAAACCAGCACATGTCGCTTATTCCCGCGTTTCTGGAGGGCACGGCGGCTCAGGATATCAGCTATGAGTCCTCTGATTCGTCCGTGGCACAGGTCAGCGGCGACGGAGTTGTCACCGCGAAAAGAGGCGGCAATGCTGTCATCACCTGCAAGCTTTCGAACGGTGTTAAGACCGACTGCCTTGTCAGGGTCAGATAGGAGTATTGATGAAAAAACTAATTGCGATATTTTTGGCGGCTGCAGCGCTCAGCCTTACCGCCTGTCAGAGCGCGGGAAATCCGCAGAACAGACAGACAACCGATCCTCAGACGACCGAGGTGACCGAGCCCGCCGAGCCTGAAACCGATATGCTCGAGGAGATGGTCGCAAAAATGACCGTCGAGGAGAAGGTAGGTCAGATGTTCTTTGCCCGCTGCCCCGACGCTGACGCCGCCGAAACCGCCGCGAAGTACCACCTCGGCGGATATATCCTATTCGGCAGGGACTTTGAGGGTCTTACCGCCGACGAGGTCAGGGTGAACATTCAGAGCTATCAGGAAGCGTCTGACATCCCGATGCTCATCGGCACCGACGAGGAAGGCGGCACCGTTGTCCGCGCGAGTCTGTATCTGCGCGACGAGCCGTTTCTGTCGCCGCGCGATTATTATGCCGACGGCGGCTGGGAAGCTGTTGAGGGCGCCGAAAATGAGAAAGCGGATTTGCTGCTTTCCCTCGGAATAAACGTAAATATCGCGCCTGTGTGCGACGTTACGGGAGACCCTGATTTGTTCATGTACGAACGCTCCTTCTCGGGCGACGCGGACGAGGTGTCTCAGTTTGTCGACAAGACCGTCGGCATCTACCGCTCCAAAAAGCTCGGCAGCGTGCTCAAGCACTTCCCGGGCTACGGCGACAACTCCGACACCCACACGGGTATTGTCACCGACAGCCGCTCCTATTCTGAATTTCTCAGCAAGGACTTCAAGCCCTTTGCGATGGGAATTTCGGCGGGCGCGGACTGCATTCTCGTCTCGCACAACATCGTCGAGTGCATGGATCCCGAATACCCGGCATCGCTCTCGGACAAGGTTCATCAGATCATAAGAAACGACCTGCGCTATAACGGCGTCGTCATGACCGACGACCTGATTATGGGCGCGATCTCGGATTATACGGGCATCGACGCGGCTGCGGTTTTCGCGGCTAAGGCGGGCAACGACCTGCTGTGTTGCTCAGACCTCGAGGTTCAGTACCCGGCGGTGCTTACGGCGGTTGAGAACCAGGAGATCCCGATGGAGCAGATCGACCGAAGCGTTATCCGCGTCCTCAAATGGAAGCAGGATTTGGGATTGATAAAATGAATAAAAACAGGGCGTGCGTGTCGCGCCCTTTTTGTTTGCAAAAAATCCGAGTATGTGGTATAATCATTGGGAATAAAAAACGGAGGATATATATGGAATATTCAAAGGTATTAGCACAGCAGTTTGAAATAAAAGAGGAGTACGCCGCGAACATCATCGCGCTGCTCGACGACGGCAACACGATTCCCTTTATCGCGCGTTACCGCAAGGAAATGCACGGTTCTATGGACGATCAGCTGATCCGTCAGTTCAGCGAGAAGCTGGATTATCTGCGCGGTCTCGACAAGCGCAGAGAGGAGATACGCAATCTCATTGAGGCTCAGGAGAAGCTGACAGAGGACGTTTCCGCCGCTCTTGACAAGGCGCAGACCCTCAGCGAGCTAGAGGATATCTACCGTCCGTTCCGTCCGAAGCGCAAGACGCGCGCGGGCGTTGCCAAGGAAAAGGGTCTCGAGCCGCTTGCGCTTGCGATCATCAAGCAGGAAAAGGGCTTTAGCCCTCAAAAGTACGCCGCGGAATTCATCAGCGAGGAAAAAGGCGTCGCGACTGCCGACGAAGCTCTTGCCGGCGCTATGGACATTATAGCCGAGCAGGTTTCCGACAGCGCTGAGATCCGCAAGCTTATCCGAGAGATCGCTCAGAGCAGCGGCGTTCTCCGTTCGGTCGCTGCCGATGAAGAAAAGGAGAGCGTCTACACGATGTACTATGACTTTAGCGAGGCTGTCAAGAAAATCGCGGGGCACCGCGTTCTCGCCGTCAACAGGGGAGAGAAGGAAGGCTTCCTCAAGGTCAGCCTCGAGCTTAACGAGAATCGCCCGCTCTCGGTTATTTACCGACTGCTCGACAAGGGCGTAAACCCGCTCTGCTCCGACATTCTCCGAGCCGCGGGCGAGGACGCCTACAATCGACTGATTTTCCCGTCGATAGAGCGCGAGATACGCTCGGAGCTTACCGAGAACGCCGCCGAGAGCGCCATGAAGGTGTTTGCGGTCAATCTCAAGCAGCTTCTCATGCAGCCGCCCGTAAAGGGCAAGACCGTCCTCGGACTTGACCCCGGTTACCGCACCGGCTGCAAGGTCGCGGTCGTCAACGGCACCGGAAAGGTGCTCGATACCGCCGTTATCTACCCGACACACGGCGAGCGCAAGGCGGCGGAGTCAAAGGCTAAGCTGCTTCAATTGATAAAAAAATACCGCGTCGACATCATTTCGATCGGTAACGGAACCGCCTCAAAGGAGACCGAGATGTTCGCCGCCGACGCTATCAGGGAGCTTGACCGCCCAGTTTATTACATGGTCGTCAGCGAGGCAGGCGCGTCGGTTTACTCCGCGTCAAAGCTCGCCGCGACCGAGCTGCCCGAGCTTGACCTCACGCTGCGCTCGGCGGTTTCTATCGCAAGACGTTTGCAGGACCCGCTCGCGGAGCTTGTAAAAATAGAGCCGAAGGCGATCGGCGTCGGTCAGTACCAGCACGACATGCCCCAGAAGCGTCTCGGCGAGACTCTTGACGGCGTTGTCGAGGACTGCGTAAACTCCGTCGGCGCTGATCTTAACACCGCTTCACCTGCGCTGCTTCTGCGCGTGTCAGGTCTTAACTCGACGGTCTGCAAAAATATCGTCGCCTACCGCGAGGAAAACGGAGCATTTAATTCTCGTGCAGAATTAAAGAAGGTTCCCAAGCTCGGACCCAAGGCGTTTGAGCAGTGCGCAGGCTTCCTTCGTGTGCCCGAGAGCCGTAATCCTCTCGATAACACCGGAGTTCACCCCGAGAGCTACAAGAGCGCCAAGGAGCTGCTCACTCTGCTTGATTATTCCGAAAAAGAAATAAAAGCCGCGAAGTTCTCAGACATCGCTAACAGGGTAAAGACAAAGGGTACCAAGACCCTCGCTGACACTCTCGGCATCGGACTTCCCACTCTCGACGATATAGTCAAGGAGCTTTCAAAGCCAGGCCGCGACCCTCGAGACGAGATGCCTGCACCCATGCTGCGCACCGACGTGCTCGACATCAACGATCTCAAGGAGGGGATGGAGCTCAAGGGCACAGTCAGAAACGTCATCGACTTCGGGGCGTTTGTCGATATCGGCGTACACCAGGACGGTCTTGTCCACATTTCGCAGATTTGCGACAAGTACATAAAGCACCCGTCCGAGGTGCTCAAAGTCGGCGACGTTGTGAACGTGAAGATCCTCTCCGTCGACCCGAAGAAAAACAGAATTTCTCTCACAATGAGGTTTTAAAAAAAAGAAAGGACAGCCGCGGTTGGCTGTCCTTTTCACGTTTATTTGCTACTGGGCTCTCTCGATCGTGATAGAGTTGATCACGGGCTGCTTTGAGGAGGGAATAGTGCCGTTGCCGTCGACGGGCTTTGCGTCGGAAGCGATCTTGTCCACAACCTCAATGCCCTCTGTGACCTCGCCGAACGCCGCGTACTGACCGTCAAGGAAAGTTGAGTCCTTATGAACGATGAAGAACTGCGAGCTTGCGCTGTTCATGTCATTGCTTCTCGCCATAGAGATAACGCCTCTTTTGTGGCTTAGAGTGTTCTGAGTGAAGCCGTTAGCAGAGAACTCGCCGACGATGTTCTCGTCGCTGCCGCCGGTGCCGTTGCCCTTGGGGTCGCCGCCCTGGATCATAAAGCCTTCCATGATTCTGTGGAAGGTCAGTCCGTCGTAGAAGCCGCTTTCCGCGAGCTTCACGAAGTTTGCGACGGTTTTGGGAGCGTACTGAGGTTCGAGCTCAACGGTGATTTCGCCGTAGTCCTTGACGTCGATGACCGCCTTCGCGCCCTCGAGAGCGGAGGTGTCGACCTCAGCCTCAGTTGCCTTTTCGGTGGTCTGAGCCGCGGTAGTTTGTTCGGTCTTGCTGCTTGTCTGCTCTGTCTTGCTGCCGCAGCCGCTGAAAGCCACAGCCGAGAAGCAGAGCAAAAGCGCGAGCGCGAGACTTAAAATACGTGTTGTTGATTTTCTTATCATTTCAATCACTTTCCTTTATTAATATGCAGAAAATATTATATCACCAAAATAAAAACAAATCAACCTCAATTGACACAAAATATAAGTTGTGATATAGTGTATATTGTACAAGAATGTTCCGGAAGTGAAGCTATGTCAAACGATAACATTTCATATATCGAATCAAAAAATAAACTGTTCAGCGTTGATTTCAGGGAGCTTTTCCGCTACCGCGACCTTATCTGGCTCTTTGTCAAGCGCGACCTCGCGAATTCCTACAAGCAGACCGTCCTAGGTCCGATATGGATACTGATCAACCCGCTGCTCTCTACTACGGTTTTTACCGTGATTTTCGGCATTATCGCGGGTATTCCGACAGACGGTGTGCCGCCGTTTTTATTCTACATGTCCGGCAACGTGCTGTGGGGCTTTTTCAGCTCGAATCTCAACAAGGGTTCGGCGACATTTCTCAGCAACGCGAGAATATTCGGCAAGGTGTATTTTCCGCGCCTTGTCATGCCTATCGCCAACGTGATTTTTAACTTCATCAACTTCGCTCTCCAGACGGTGGTTTATATAATCCTCGTCGTGGTGTACGCGCTCATGGGAACGGGTGTGCACCCTAACCTTATGATCCTGCTCACGCCGCTGCTCGTTTTGCAGACGGCGCTGCTCGGCATGGGAATCGGACTTATCATGACCTCGGTTACAACTAAGTACCGCGACCTCAACGTGCTTTTCAGCTTCGGAGTATCGCTGCTTATGTATATAACTCCCGTCGTATATCCTATTTCAAAGGCTCCTCTGGGACTCGGCACCCTGTTGCTGCTCAATCCCGTTGCGCCTATAGTCGAAACCTATCGCTACGCCTTTCTCGGCAGCGGAGATTTTCACTGGGTATACTGGCTCGTTAGTCTCGGCGTTACGGCGCTGATTCTGATGTTCGGGCTTGTGATTTTCAATAAGGTCGAAAAGAATTTTATCGATACGGTGTAATTTATGAAGTTAGACAAGGACTGCGTAATCAAAACAGAACATCTGACAAAGCGGTACACCCTCGGCGTAATCGGCTCCGGAACCCTGCGCAGGGACCTGCAGAGCTGGTACGCGAGAAGGCGCGGCAGAGATGATCCGAACCGCAGAATAGGCTCGAGAGAATACGAGAAGGGCGAGCTTTTCACCGCCCTTGAGGATTTCGATATAGAGATAAAGCGCGGAGAGAGAGTCGGAATAATCGGCGCGAACGGAGCAGGAAAATCCACGTTTCTCAAGCTGCTTTCGCGCATCACCTCGCCGACGGAGGGAAAAATCGCCTACCGCGGCAGGATCGCGAGCATGCTCGAGGTCGGCACCGGCTTCAGCGGCGAGCTTACGGGCAGGGAAAATATCTACCTCAACGGCGCGATTCTGGGCATGACAAAGTCAGAGGTCGAGAAAAAGATAGACGAGATAATCAGATTTTCCGAGTGCGAGACCTTTATTGACACACCTGTCAAGCGCTACTCCTCGGGAATGTTCGTAAAGCTCGCCTTTGCTGTCGCGGCTCACCTTGATGCGGAGATCCTGATTATGGACGAGGTGCTCGCCGTAGGCGACATGAAGTTCCAGAAGAAGTGCATAGCCAAAATGCGCGAGCTCGCTATCGACGAGAACCGCACGGTACTCTATGTCTCGCACAATATGAGCACTATCCAGGAGCTGTGCAGCCGCTGCGTTGTGCTCGAGCACGGCAAAAAGGTATTTGACGGAGAGGTTGACGAGGCAATAAAGCTCTACCTCGGCGGTGAGAACGACGAGCTTTATTCGTTTGAATACACCGATGACAAGCACAAGGAGAAGGTAAGACGCAAGCTTGTCAACCTAACCCGAGCGAAGTTTCCCGGACGGACAAGCAGCTGGTTTTATGACGACGAGCAGGTTCCGATCGAGCTTGACTGGACGTATCTCGAGGACGTTGAGCGAATGGGTCTGAGGGTTGAGATCAGCGATATCCGCCACTATCCGATAACCGCGTTTGTGATCGATGACGCGGGCGGCGGCAAAAAGGGAGAAAACAGGAAGATGCGGCTCAATCTCGACATTTCCGCGCTTGCCCAGGGTATCTATTGCGTGCGGTACGTGTTCTTTGTCAGCACCCACAGCGATTTCAAGCCCGAGCCTGTCGAAATCGCCACCGGACTGACTATTCGCAAAAGACTGCGCAGGGAAGGCGAGAATTTCTGGTACAAGTCATGGGGCAGCGTAGTGTCCAAGGGCGTCGAAATCGTTAATAATGAAAAAGAATATGGGCATTGACGAAGCCGCCTCAAAATGATATAATTCTGACAGCTAACGACACGGAGGTACAAAATGGTACAGGTTAAATATTTCAGCGGATATATCCGCAACTATAAAAAGCTCTGTACTGAGCTGGGAATAGCCCTTCCGCTTTCCCGCGAGGACAGAGAGCTGCAAATCATAACAAAGGGCTTTGAAAAATGGGGAACGGAGATCGTCGATTACCTCTACGGAGCCTTTGCCTTTGCCGTCAGTGACGGGGACAAGGTCTATTGCTTCCGCGACCAGGTGGGTCAGAAGCAGATGTTCTACACAACGGCGGACGGAGAGTTCCTTTGTTCGGGCGATATCGACGAGATCGCGTCCGACCCGAGGGTAACAAAAAAACTCAACCGCCGCATGCTCCAGCAGTACCTGTTCTACGGCTACCCGATCGGAGAAGAGACCTTCTACGAGGACATTTACAAGCTGCGCCCGGGTCACTATGCCGAGTCCGACGGAACGAGCGTGAAGCTTACGCGCTACTGGAAGCCCGTTTTTGAACCCGACCACAGCAAGACCGTTGAAGATTTCGCGGAGGAGATCCGCGCGGTCGTTGACGAGATTTTTGACGAGGAGCGCGGCGACGAGCAGATCCCCTACAAGGAGTCCTTCCTCTCGGGCGGCGTTGATTCGTCCTATCTTCTTGCGGCGGGCGACGCTCAGGCGGCGAATACCGTCGGCTACGAGGAGAGCGGCTTTGACGAGTCGGAGCTTGCGCGCCATACCGCAGAAATTTTGGGCAAAGGCTTCAACGTGAGAAAAATAGGCGCTCAGGAGTATTTCGACCGCATTCCCACCGTTATCGACAAGATGGGTCAGCCACTCGGCGACGCGTCGGCGGTCGCCTTCTCGATCGGCTGCGAGGCTGTCAGAGCACACGCCGGGGTAGTCTATTCGGGCGAGGGTATCGACGAGTTCTTCGGCGGCTATAACGCCCACAAGCGCGAGCTGCCAAAGGAGTGGACATACCTCACATGCTCGCACATCATGAGCGAGGATTTCATCAAGACATTCATGCTTGATTACGACGAAAACGTCAGCGCCGAGGAGCCTATAGCCGCTCTGTGGAGCGAGGTTCAGGGACAGAATCCTCTCGCTCAGAAGCTGACGATCGATATTTCACTCTGGCTTGAGGGCGATATTTACCTCAACACAGACCGCACCAGCACCGCATGCGGGATCGAGCTGCATACGCCGTTCAGCGATCTGCGCCTGTTCAATGTGGCGCGCAGGATTCCCGCGGAGTACCAGTTCGACGGAGAGCAGAACAAGTGCGTTTTCAGAACCGCGGCTCTCGCAAAGCTGCCCTTTGAAGTTGCCTTCCGCAAGAAGGTCGGATTCCCTGTGCCGATCAGAATGTGGCTCAAAAACGAGAAGTATAACCGCCCGGTCGCCGAAAAGCTCTTTGGCGAGACCTCAAAGAAGTTCTTTGATCAGGAAACAATGCGCGATATGTGGAACCGCTATCTCGGCGGCGAGGAATTCCTCTGGAACCGCCTCTACGCGATTTACGCGTTCCTGCTCTGGTATGACTTAAAATTCCGATAAAGAAAAAACATCGCTGTGCCTTTCGGCACAGCGATGTTTTTTCTCAAAAGATTATCGGGGTCTGGATATCGTCGTCATTTTTGAGCGCCCGGGCTTCTTGAGGAGTCATGCCCGCGTAGAGCGTGCCGCTAAGGTCTGCTGCATAGCGCTGGACCTTCGTCGCGTCGTCGATGTTGATGAAGCCGTCAAGGTTTACGTCGGCAGTATTGACGTTAAAATGCGCACTGCCGATGGAGTCAGCGGCATACTTTTGAATCAGCGTTGCGTCAACAACCGTTACAACGCCGTCTCCGTCAACGTCGCCCATTATCTCAGCCGTACCGCCGCCGGCAGCAGCCGCACAGAACGAAAATGCCTGAAATGAAGTCAGCATGGCGAGCAAAACAATCAGTGTTTTTTTGAACAGCTTCATAAGCACACTCCTTAAATTTTTTGTTATCTTTAATTATAACATAATTATTTATAATATGCAAGAATATTTTGTGCAGAGAGCGGGGTGCAGAAGCGTTTTCTGTTTTATCGAACTTATGACCCGTCGTTTATGAATCCCAAAATTCTGATGAACATTAAAAAAGGCGGAGCTAAAATATTGACAAATCAGGATTTTGTGATATAATAATACTGTTGCTTTATGCGCGGAAGCGTGTGGAGAACAAATCCTTGCGGAGAAATCCGCCATAATGTCCAGAAGGAGGTGCAAAGAAATGGCAGTAACTGCGAATTACGAGACCGTAATGATCGTTTCAATGAAGAAGGGCGAGGAAGGCATTCAGGCTATCGTCGAGAAGTTCAAGAACCTCATTGAAAAGCATGCCACTTTGAAGAATGTAGACGAGTGGGG
>NZ_JAHLQB010000087.1 GCF_018918205.1 Lachnoclostridium sp. MSJ-17
ACGTTGTTCATCTTGGTGAAGTAGGGAGTGCAGTCGCTCACCTTGTCGGCGAGCAGGCAGCAGCTTGCCTGACCCATCATCTCGCAGAGGATAACGCCGGGCACGACGGGATTTCCGGGGAAGTGTCCCTGCAAAAAGAACTCGTCGCCCTTTATGGTATATCTGCCCTTCGCGGTAACTTCGTCCACGACCTCGCTCTCCTCAACGAGGAGCATGTTGTCGCGGTGGGGCAGGATCTTTTTGATTTCTTCCTGGTTCATAAGCTCTCCTTACTGAATGCTGAACAGCGGCTGTCCGTATTCGACAAGCTCGCCGTTTGTCGCGAGAACAGCGGTGATCTCGCCGTCCTCCTCAGCCTGAATCTCGTTCATGCACTTCATCGCCTCGATAATGCAGACGACGTCGCCCTTCTTGACCTTCTTGCCTACGCTGACATAGGGGTCTGCAGTGGGTGAGGGAGCGGCGTAGAACACGCCTACGATAGGCGCGTTGATAGTCTTGCCCGGGGCGGGCGCGGAAGCCTGAGCAGGTGCGGCAGTTGCAGGCGCCGCGGCGGGAGCCTGAGCGGGTGCCATAGGAGCTACGGGAGCCATGGGCGGAACACAAGCCGCCGGCTTTTTGAGGCGAACCTTGCAGTCGCCCTGCTCAACCTCGAGCACCGCAAGCGAGGAATCCTCGAGCAGAGCCATTAATTCCTTGATTTCATCTATATTAAACATTGAATTCAGTCCTTTATTCTTCACTCTTACATTACATTTTCTTGAATACAACGCACGCGTCGTGACCGCCGAAGCCGAGGTTTGTGGACGCGGCTACGTCGATGTCGCGCTTTTTGGCTGTCTTGGGCGTGTAGTCGAGGTCAAGACCCTCGTCGGGCTCGTCGAGGTTAATTGTCGGCGGAACCATTCCGTCGTCGATCGCCTTGACTGCCGCGATAGCTTCTATCGCGCCTGTCGCGCCGAGCATATGACCCGTCATCGACTTGGTTGAGCTGATGCTTGCCTTGTACGCGCTCTCGCCGAGAGCCTTCTTGATAGCCATAGTCTCGGTGAGGTCGTTGAGGTGGGTCGAGGTGCCGTGGGCGTTGATGTAAACCTGAGCGTTTTCGTCAACGTCAGCTTCCTTGAACGCGATCTCGATAGCTCTTGCGAGTCCCGCGCCCTCGGGGTCGGGAGCGGTTACGTGGTGCGCGTCGCAGGTGTTTCCGTAGCCTGCGAACTCCGCGTATATCTTGGCTCCGCGAGCCTTTGCGTGCTCGTATTCCTCGAGGATAAGCATGCCCGCGCCTTCGCCCATAACGAAGCCGTCGCGGTCCTTGTCAAACGGACGCGAAGCCTTGCTCGGGTCGGGATTTGTCGAGAGAGCCTTCATGTTCTGGAAGCCCGCGATAGTGAGTCTTGCGACAACAGCCTCTGCGCCGCCCGCGATGATAGCGTCGGCGTAGCCGTCCTTGATAGCGTGGAACGCTTCGCCGATAGAGTTCGTACCGGTTGCGCACGCGCTCATTACGGAGAGAGATACGCCCTTCGCGTTGAAGCGGATAGCGACGTTGCCTGTCGCGATGTTGCCTATCATCATCGGAATGAAGAACGGAGATACCTTGCGCGGACCGCCGTTTTCGAGGTTGATTGTATTGTTGATGAAGGTGTTAAGACCGCCGATGCCCGCGCCGATGTAAACGCCGAAGCGGTTCTCGTCGATATTGCCGATGATTCCGCTGTCGTCTACCGCCTCCTGAGCCGCCGCGATGGCGTACTGGCAGTAAATGTCGAGCTTCTTGGCTTCTCTCTTCTCAAAATATTTCTCAGGCTCAAAGTTCTTGACCGTGCCTGCGATATGTACCTTCAAGTCGCTTGTGTCAAAAGCGGAAATTGTTTCGATGCCGTTAACGCCGTCGAGCATGTTTTTCCACATTGTGGGAACGTCGTTGCCGACGGGGCTGACCGCGCCTAAGCCTGTTACGACTACTCTTCTTGCCATAGCTTCCTCCTTAGATCGCGAGACCGCCGTCTACGCGGATTACCTCGCCGGTAACGTATGCCGCCTCGTCCGAGCAGAGGAACGCGACTACGTTCGCTACGTCCTCGGGAGTGCCGATTCTCTTTGCGGGGATCTGAGCCTGCATGCTCTCCTTTACCTTGTCGGAGAGGGCGTTTGTCATGTCGGTGCCGATGTAGCCGGGAGCCACGGCATTGACGGTAACTCCTCTGCCCGCGAGCTCTCTCGCCACGGACTTTGTCAGACCGATGATGCCCGCCTTTGAAGCGGAGTAGTTCGCCTGACCTGCGTTGCCGATAAGACCGACGATAGACGAGGTGCTGACGATTCTGCCCGCGCGCTTCTTCATGAAGTGCTTGTAGGTATGCTTTATCATATTGAAGGTGCCCTTGAGGTTAACGCCGATGACCGCGTCAAAATCGGCCTCCTCCATATTGAGCACGAGCTTGTCGCGGGTGATGCCCGCGTTGTTGATGAGAATATCGATGCCGCCGAAGTCAGCGATGACCTTGTCGACGACCTCCTTGGAAGCGGTGAAATCCGCTACGTTGCAGAAATACTGCTCAACCTTTGTGCCGTACTTCTCAAGCTCCGCCTTTGCGTTGATACCCTCGCTCTCGTCGCCTACGTAGAGAATAGCGATATTCGCGCCGCCTTCTGCGAGCTTCTTTGCGATTGCGAGTCCGATTCCGCGTGAACCGCCTGTTACAACAGCGGTCTTGTTTTCAAAATTCATTTTTTACCTCAATACTTTCTCTATATCTTCGGGCGTTTCGACCTTGTATGCCTTGACGTCGGCGTTGATTCTGCCGATCAGACCTGTCAGCGTCTTGCCTACGCCGACCTCGATGAAGGTGTCGACTCCGTCTGCTATCATGTTCTCGACGATCTGCTGCCATCTTACGGGGCTTTCGACCTGCGCCTTTACGAGCGCCTTGTAATCGCCCTCATAGGGCTGAGCGGTGAAGTCGGAATAAACGGGGAGCTGCGGTTTTGCAAACTCAACGTTCTCCATGTACTCAGCAAGACCCTGAGCTGCGTCAGCCATGAACGGAGAATGGAACGCTCCGCTTACCGCGAGAGGCTTTCCTCTGCCGCCGGCTTCCTTGACCGCCGCGCAGAACGCGTCGCAGTTTTCGGAGGTGGTGGCTGCTACCGTCTGTGCGGGGGAGTTGTAGTTGACGGGGTAGGTCCTGTCGAACTTCGCGCAGATCTCCTCGACCTGAGCGGGAGTTATCTTCATTACCGCGACCATCGCGCCGGGATTTTCCTTCGCCGCCTTGTCCATCAGCTCGCCGCGTCTGCAAACGAGCTTGAAGGCTTCTTCGTCGCTTAACATGCCCGAAAACGCGAGAGCCGCGATCTCTCCGAGCGAAAATCCGGCGACGCAGTCGGGAGTGATACCCTTCTCCTTTAATGCGTAAGCCGCCGCGAGATCGGCGGTAAATACGCAGGGCTGGGTGTTCACGGTTTCTCTGAGCTCCTCCGCAGTGCCTTCAAAGCACTGAGCCGAGGTGCCGGGACGGACGCTGTCCGCCATATCAAAGGTCGCCTTGGCTGCCGCCGACGCGTCATAAAGCTCCTTGCCCATGCCGCTGTACTGCGCGCCCTGACCTGAAAAAACAAATGCTATTTTACCCATTTTGCCGCTCCCTTGAGGACTTCCTCCGCCTCGGTGAACATCTCTGTGATGATCTCACGCGCGGGCTGCTCCTTCTTTACCATGCTCGCGACCTGTCCGGCAAGCACGCAGCCGTTCTTTACGTCGCCCTCACGGGCCGCCATACGCAGCACGCCTGCGCCCATCTTCTCGAGCTCCTCGTCGGAAACGGTAGAGGAATCGTATTCTGCTTTCTGGTATTCTCTTGTAAAGGCGTTGCGGATAGAGCGTACGGGATGACCGAGACGCTTGCCGGTGACAACGGAGTCGATGTCCTTAGCCTTTAATACCTTATCTTTATATGCCTGCGAAATCGTACACTCAGTCGCGACAAGGAAGCGTGTGCCGACCTGAATGCCGACCGCGCCGAGCATGAATGCCGCCGCGACCTGTCTGCCGTCGGCGATGCCGCCCGCCGCGATGACGGGAATGCTGACCGCGTCGACGACCTGAGGAACGAGAGCCATTGTGGTGAGCTCGCCTACGTGACCGCCGCTTTCGCCGCCCTCTGCGATGAGAGCGAACGCGCCCATCTTTTCCATTTTACGGGCGAGAGCCACGCTTGGAACAACGGGAATGACCTTGATGCCTGCGGCGTTCCACTTTTCCATATATTTACCGGGGTTGCCTGCGCCTGTGGTGACGACCTTCACGCCCTCCTCGACAACGACGTCGGAGACCTCGTCGGCAAAGGGACTCATCAGCATGATGTTAACGCCGAAGGGTTTGTCGGTAAGCTCCTTGCACTTGCGGATCTCCGCGCGGAGCTGCTCACCGTTGGAATTCATCGCCGCGATAAGTCCCAGACCGCCCGCGTTTGATACGCCAGCGGCAAGAGAAGCGTCGGCGACCCAAGCCATACCGCCCTGAAAAATGGGATATTCAAGGCCTAAGCTCTGGTCAATCACAGTAGAAATCATTTGAACTCTCCTTTCTCATCTGAGTGAGCAAGATTTTATCATAATAATTATTCTAAACGCCAAAATTTCTCACTTTTGATAATTATGGCATTATCTTTTATCATCATACCGCAAATCGCATTAAAAGTCAATCGTTAATTTGTTTCACGCAGCGGCAGAGATTGTAGATTTTTTGTCGGTTTTGAGCGGTGGATTAAGCGGAAACGTTTCAGCATTACCTGAGTCCCTGAACTCTCTTATAAATTTTCCTTGTGCTCGGCGCGGTTTTGTGGTACAATAACTTTATATATGTGTAAAAGGGTGATTTCTATGTCATTTTCACGTGACAAAATCAGGAATTTCAGTATAATCGCGCATATCGATCACGGCAAGAGTACGCTCGCGGACAGGATTCTCGAGCATACCAACTCCGTTTCCGCCCGCGATATGGAGGCTCAGCTCCTCGACGACATGGAACTTGAGCGCGAGCGCGGAATCACGATCAAGGCGCGCGCCGTCAGCGTTGTGTACACCGCCGACGATGGCGAGGACTATCTCTTTAACCTCATCGATACTCCCGGTCACGTCGACTTCAATTACGAGGTCTCGCGTTCTCTCGCCGCCTGCGAGGGCGCAATTCTCGTTGTCGACGCTTCTCAGGGAATCGAGGCTCAGACGCTTGCAAATACCTATCTCGCGGTCGACAGCGGACTTGAGATCGTTCCCGTTGTCAACAAGATCGATCTGCCTAGCGCAGATCCCGACAGGGTCATAAACGAAATCGAGGACGTTATCGGTATTCCCGCCGAGGACGCTCCCAAAATCTCCGCGAAGGCTGATATAAATATCCACGCCGTGCTTGAGAAGGTGGTTTCCGACATTCCGGCTCCGACAGGCGACCCTGACGCTCCGCTGCGAGCGCTGATTTTTGACAGCTACTACGACAGCTACAAGGGCGTTATCATCTACGTCCGCCTCAAGGAAGGTCAGATTCACCCCGGCGACGAGTTCAAGCTCATGGCGACCGGCTCTGTTTTCAACGTCGTGGAGTGCGGCCTCATGCACGCGACGACAATGGAGAAAACCGACGGACTTTACGCAGGCGAGGTAGGCTACATCTCGGGTTCGATAAAAACCCTCGCTGACGCGAAGGTAGGCGACACCGTGACTCTCGTGTCGAATCCCGCCGCCGAGCCGCTGCCGGGCTACAGAGAAGCTCAGCCGATGGTTTTCTGCGGCATTTATCCCGTCGACGGCGCGAAGTACGGCGACCTCAAGGACGCGCTCGAAAAGCTCCAGCTAAACGACGCGGCTCTCTCGTTCGACGCGGAGACCTCCGTCGCTCTCGGCTTCGGCTTCCGCTGCGGCTTCCTCGGACTGCTCCACATGGAGATCATTCAGGAGCGCCTTGAGAGAGAGTACATGCTCGACCTCATCACCACAGCGCCGAGTGTTATCTACCGCATAACGCGCACCGACGGTACCGTCGAGCTTATCGACAACCCTACGAACTATCCCGACCCGTCGCTTATCGCTTCCGCCGAGGAGCCTGTGACCGACGCTCATATCTACACACCTAAGGAGTACGTCGGAAACATCATGGAGCTGTGTCAGGACAGGCGCGGCACCTTTGTCGACATGCAGTACATCGACGCGGACAGAGTCGATTTGCACTACGTTTTGCCGCTCGCCGAGATAATCTACGACTTCTTCGACACCCTCAAGTCGCGCACAAGAGGTTACGCGTCATTTGACTACGAGCTCAAGGACTACGTTCCCAGTGAGCTCGTCAAGCTCGACATCATGCTCAACGGCGAGGTCGTCGACGCGCTCTCGTTCATTATCCACAAGGACAAGGCTTACGGCCGCGCCAGAAAAATGGCGGAGAAGCTCAAGGAGAAGATCCCGCGTCAGCTGTTTGAGGTTCCGATTCAGGCGTGCATCGGCGGAAAGATCATCGCACGAGAGACCGTCAAGGCTATGCGCAAGGACGTTCTCGCCAAGTGCTACGGCGGCGACATCACCAGAAAGAAGAAGCTGCTCGAAAAGCAGAAGGAAGGCAAGAAGCGCATGCGTCAGCTCGGTACCGTTGAGGTTCCGCAGGAGGCGTTCATGGCGGTTCTGAAATTGGACACCGATTAGAGTACTTGCAAATTACTTATATAATATGTATAATTTATATCACTAATCCGAAAGGAAGATGAAAAATGGAATATACCAAGGCATTTGATTTGATAGCAGGCAAGGTTGAGGAGGAGCTTAATAAGAGCGGCTACACAAGACAGAAGGTCGCTTCCGAGAACGAGGGCGATCTGGTCGCTCTGTTCACAAGCGAGAACGTCGCTTACTCCGTGGTTTATATCCTCGACAAGCAGCAGATGGTTCTCCGTTCCTGCACAATGACCGACGAGGGTCCCGACAATGAGTGGAAAACCCTCGCTACGTGGCTGTATGACGAGGAGACCTCGGGTCAGAAGGACGCCGAGAGCATCGCGAACGACTTTATCGAGGGCGTTTCGGGAACTATCGCCGTGAAGCGCGCCAAGCAGGTAAAGCAGAAAAAGAAGAAAAACGACGACGGCAACGCCGACCCGAAGTTCCTCGCCAAGAGATTCGTGGCGTATTTCCCCGAGCTCAAGGACGAGATAAAGAACGAGGAGGACTGCTACTATCCGTTCAGAGGAGCTACGTTCGCAAAGGAACACCTCGCTCCGAAGGTAGCGGACTTCGTAAAGAGAGCGAAGGGCAAGGAGCTCGAGAAGTTCGCCGGCGTTTTCAATACCCAGTACGGCAACGGAGACGTTGACACACGCTCGATCATCACGATCGTTATCCTCAACTCACTCGAGGACAGCGAATTCACAAAGCTCTGCAACGAGCTCAACGAGGAGACCCAGAAGGCTGCACTCGCAGCACGCAAGTTCAAGGGCAAGGAAGTAAAGCCCGAAACGCCCAAGAAAAAGAGCGTGTCAAAGGCAAGCAATCTGCTCAACAGCTCGAGATAAGTAAAAAAGCCGCTTCGGCGGCTTTTTTTAGTGTGGAGTTTGGAGTTAAGGGTCGCTTCGCTCCGAGCTGTGTTTTAGTTGGTAGTTGGTAGTTAGTAGTTGGTAGTTAGTAGTTGGTAGTTGGTAGTTGGTAGTTAGTAGTTGGTTTTGACCGAGAATAGGGAAGGGAAAAGTCCGTTGAAACCCTTCCCGCGAAACGCAAACTTATGGCTGTGAAAAAAACTTTTAGTACGCGATTTGCCCGCGGGCGCGTGCCCGCCGCGAAACTCCAACGTAAAGCTGTGAAAAAAACTTTTAGTACGCGATTTAAAATACTTGACTTTATTGAAATTGTGTGATAAAATAGCTTTACCTCTAAAAGGGGTTTTCTTTTTGTGCCCCGCTGAGGGAGGCTAAAAATATTCCGAAATAACCGGGAGGTGCCGTTATGAGAGTAAAAATCACATTGGCCTGCACAGAGTGCAAACAGCGCAACTACAACACAATGAAAAACAAGAAGAACAGTCCCGACAGACTTACCATGAACAAGTACTGCCGCTTCTGCAAGAAACACACTCCTCACAAGGAAACGAAATAACGGAGGTACATGATGGCTGACGAGAAAAAAGCCGACGTTAAAAAGGCGGACGCTAAAAAGACCGCCAAGAAGGACGTCAAAAAGAAAAAGCCAAATGTCTTTCAGAGACTTTGGAAGTACCTTCTCGCTTGCAAGGGTGAGTTAAAGAAGATCACATGGCCGACAGTTTCGCAGACAACCAAGAACTTCGGTATCGTTATCGCGGTTATCGTGGTTATGGGTCTGTTTATCTTCGGACTGGACTCGGGTCTGTACGCATTGCTCGGATTGGTAATGGGCACAGGTTCGGCTGCATAAGAAAGTATTATCACTAATTTTCGAAAGGAAGCAGTATAATGCCTGATTATGAAGCAAAATGGTATGTTGTTCATACCTACTCGGGCTATGAAAACAAGGTTGCCGGCGACCTTATGACGACCGCCGAAAACCGTCAGCTCCAGGATATGATTCTCGACGTCAAGGTTCCCACCGAGATCGTCACCGAAAAGGTGATCAACCGCAAGGGTGAGGAAACGATCAAGGAAGTCGAGCACAAGATTTATCCGGGCTATGTTTTCGTAAAGATGGTCTATACCGACGAAACCTGGTATGTTGTCCGCAATATCCGCGGCTGCACGGGATTTGTGGGTCCGGGATCCAAGCCCGTACCGCTCACCGAGGCTGAGGTCTACCGCATGGGAGTAGAGCAGCGCAGCGTCAAGGTTTCCTACGCTGTGGGAGATTCGGTGAGAATTATCGACGGTCCGCTTGAGGACTGTGTTGGTGTTGTAGATGAATTGAACACCGACGAAAATTACGTCCGCGTCATCGTATCGATGTTCGGACGCGAAACGCCTGTCGAGCTTGAGCTGGCTCAGGCAGAGCGTATTGAAGACTGACGATAAATTGCCTGAAAATACGAAGGCTTTTTATTGGGAACACCCGTTCCCTGTGGGAGGAAACCCTACACAGTGGCGTTCCGCAATTTACCACGAATTTTTGGAGGTGCAAACACAATGGCTCAAAAGGTAGTAGGCTTAATCAAGCTGCAGATCCCTGCCGGAAAAGCTACTCCGGCTCCGCCTGTTGGTCCGGCACTCGGTCAGCACGGCGTAAACATTGTCGCGTTCACAAAGGATTTCAATGAGCGTACAAAGAATGACATCGGTCTTATCATTCCTGTTGTTATCACAGTGTATTCCGACCGTTCGTTCTCTTTCATTACAAAGACTCCGCCCGCAGCGGTTCTTCTCAAGAAGGCTTGCGGCATTGAGAGCGGTTCAGGCGTGCCCAACAAGACCAAGGTGGCTAAGATCACCAAGGAACAGATCACAAAGATCGCCGAGCAGAAAATGCCCGACCTCAATGCGGGCTCACTCGACGCTGCAATCAGCATGATCGCGGGTACCGCGAGAAGCATGGGCATCACTGTCGTTGACTAAAATCTAATCCGGGTGGGAGGAGATTTCCGCTTGACCACCTAAACATGGAGGAAAATAATGAAACACGGTAAGAAATATGTCGACGCTGCGAAGCTCGTTGACAGAACCAAATTATATGATACAGACGAGGCTCTCGCTACAGTCATCAAGACCGCGGTAGCCAAGTTTGACGAAACCGTTGAGCTTCACGTAAAGCTCGGCGTTGACAGCCGTCATGCTGACCAGCAGGTCCGCGGCGCTGTCGTACTTCCCAACGGTACAGGTAAGAACGTAAGAGTTCTCGCTATCTGCAAGGGCCCCAACGAGGAGCTCGCCAAGGAAGCAGGCGCTGATTACGTAGGCGCTGAGGATATGACTCAGAAGATCCAGCAGGAAAACTGGATGGACTTCGACGTGCTCATCACCACTCCCGACTGCATGGGTCTGGTAGGCCGTCTCGGTAGAATCCTCGGTCCGCGCGGACTTATGCCTAACCCCAAGGCAGGTACCGTTACTCCCGACATCGCAAAGGCGATCAAGGAAGCCAAGGCAGGTAAGATCGAGTACCGTCTTGACAAGACAAACATCATTCACTGCCCCATCGGCAAGGTAAGCTTCGGCACCGAGAAGCTCAGCGAGAACCTCGGCACCCTTATGGACGCCATCATCAAGGCTAAGCCCGCCGCTGCAAAGGGTCAGTATGTCCGTTCTGTCGCTGTTACCTCTACAATGGGTCCCAGCGTAAGAATCAACCCCACTAAGTACGGCGCATAATTTCTGCCGGCCTTATACAGTTTAATATGAGCAAACGGACGGGACAGCGGATAGTCCGGGCTGTTCCCGCAATGAGCCGATTTTTTTCATAAATGCGTTACCAACAAACTGAAGCTCATTGTCGGGAGACCGAGCTTTCCGTTAAATCCGCCCCCTCTGCTCGTTTTAAAAATAATGCTGTTCTAAAGACAGCAGGTGCGTATGCGTAAAGGAGAGATCCGCCTGCCGAGGAAGATGCAATAATTCTATTGTATTTTACTGCCGTCCGAGGAACGATTCGGGCGGCGTTTTTTTGAACCGCAATAAATCATTTCCGGAGGTGAAATTTTTTGCCAAGTCAGAGTGTTTTAGAGCAAAAGAAAGCAATTGTCGCTGAGCTCTCCGAGAGACTCAAGAACTCCGTAACAGGCGTAGTTGTCAGCTATCAGGGTATCAACACTGAGGACGACACCAAGCTCAGAAAGGAGCTCCGTGAGAACAACGTAAAGTACACCGTTGTTAAGAACACACTTCTCTCCCGTGCCTGCGAGGAGGCCGGTCTTGATGAACTCAAGCCCGTTCTCGAGGGTACAACCGCTCTTGCGACAAGCGACAGCGAGTATGCTGCCGCAGCGAGAATTCTTTGCGGTTACGCGAAGGATCACGACAATTTCAAGGTGAAGTCAGGTTATCTTGACGGCGCTGTTGTAGACATGGATACTATCGTATCTCTCTCCAAGCTGCCCACAAGAGACGTACTTCTCGCAAATGTACTCGGCGCATTCCAGGCGCCCATCGCAGCGTTCGCGCGCGTTATCCAGGCTGTTGTTGACGAGGGCGGCTTTGACGCCTGCCTCGCTAAGAAGGCAGCCGAGGCAGCTCCCGAAGAAGCGGCTCCTGCAGAGGAAGCTCCCGCAGCGGAATAATTATCCGCAGTTTTATTTGAAAAATAACGACATAATATTGGAGGTAAATTACAATGGCATCAGAGAAAATCACTGCTATTATTGAAGAATTAAAGGGCCTCACCGTTCTCGAGCTTTCCGAGCTCGTACACGCTGTAGAGGATGAGTTTGGCGTAAGCGCGGCTGCTGCTGTAGCTGTTGCAGGTCCCGTAGACGGCGGCGCTGCTGCTGAGGCAGAGCAGACCGAGTTCGATGTAATCCTTAAGAGCGCCGGCGGCAACAAGATCGCTGTCATCAAGGAAGTTCGCGCTATCACAGGTCTCGGCCTGAAGGAAGCTAAGGCTCTCGTAGACGGCGCTCCCAAGGCTCTCAAGGAGCAGGCTTCTAAGGAAGAGGCTGAGTCCATCAAGGAGAAGCTCGAGGCTGCAGGCGCTGAGGTTGAGATTAAATAATTTTCACTTCACGGAATTTTTAAGGGCAGGAGTTTTTGGCTCCTGCCTTTTTTATGTATCTATGTCAGATTTTATCCTGCCCTTTTCAACGTTCGGCATGATGAAGTTGTTCAGTGAGTACTCCCAGAGCTTATTTGAGCCCTCGGGGGTTATTTTATTTCTCTCCAGTATCTGGCTCAGTCTTACGCCCTTTTCTTTCCAGGCGCGGCCGTCGGTCGAGCAGTTGAGCATGGCGGGCTGAATGTTGTCCATCGTTCTGGCAAATTTAGCCTCGGGCGTCTGTGCCGCCTCAAATTCCTCCCAAAGCCCGCGCAGCCTGTCGCGCTGGTCATCGGGGAGAAGTCCGAATATTCTGTCCGCCGCCTTTTCCTCACGTTCGCGCTGGGTCTGTTTGCCTTTGTCGTCGTAGGCGTAGGTGTCACCCGCGTCGATTTCAACAATATCATGTATCAGCAGCATTGTCACGGTTTTGAGAAGGTCGATTTCCTCGTTTGCGTACTCTCCGAGGAGTATCGCCATTAGCGCGGCGTGCCACGCGTGCTCGGCGTCGTTTTCCTTTTCGGCTCCGTTTGATAGGTAGGTCTGTCTGATAATGCGCTTTTCCTTGTCCGCTTCGAGCGAAAAGCGGAACTGACGCTCCATTCTGTTCGTCATGCGTTCGCCTTGAAGTCGAGGACTATGGTGTCCGCGTCGGTCTTGAACTGAGTGAGCTTTATCCCGGCGGACTGAAGCATTCTCGCCGAAGCGCGGGTCGCAGGAGAGTCGGCGTACTTGTTGTAAAGATAGACGACTTCCGCTATGCCCGACTGAATGATCGCCTTGGCGCACTCGTTGCAGGGAAAAAGGTCGACGTATAGCCTAGCGCCCTTGAGGTTCTTGCCGCGCGCGTTGAGTATGGCGTTGAGCTCGGCATGTACGACGTAGTTGTACTTCGTATCCTCACCCTCGCGCTCCCAGGGATATAGATCGTCGGAGCAGCCGTAGGGAAAGCCGTTGTAGCCGGTCGAGAGAATGATGTTGTTGCTGTCGACGATACACGCGCCGACCTGAGTGTTTGGGTCCTTGCTGCGCTTTGCCGCGAGCAGGGCTACTCCCATAAAGTATTCGTCCCAGGAAATATATCCGTTCCTTTTCATGATAACGCGTCCCTTCGTTCCGGATTATACAATTATTGTAACACAGAGATGACGCGGAATGCAAGATGTTTTGCGTATATTGCGAAAAATCCCGCGACAGGTGCGTGTGTTTGGCGGATCGAAAAAAGAAATTGACAAATCGGCTTGATTTTTGCACCAAAAAGGTGTATTATCTTTATACTGATATATGCGGAAATTTCGGGGGATAGGTTTATCTCCCGTATGTATTTTAGGTGGAGCAATTTATGAAAATAGTAATTGTCGGATGCGGAAAGGTCGGCACCTCGATCGCAAACGAGCTGAATTCCGAGGGGCATGAGATCATACTCGTCGATATCAACCGTGCGGCGGTGACGCGTCTCTCGGATTCAATCGACGCTATGGGAATCGAGGGAAACGGCGCTACCTACGAGACTCTCGCGGATGCGGGCGCGGGTACTGCAGACCTTGTTATCGCCGCCGCCGCTAGGGACGAAGTAAACCTCTACACCTGCCTTATGGCGCGTGCCTGCGGCTGTAAGAACACGATTGCGCGCGTGCGCAACCCCGAATACACAAACGACCTCTACCGCGTAAAGGACATTCTCGGACTTTCGATGTTCATCAACCCCGAGATGACCGCGGCAGGTGAAATCAGCCGTCTTTTGCGTTTTTCGGGCGCTCTCGAGATAGACAGCTTCTCGAAGGGTCAGGTTGAGCTGATAAAGGTACAGGTGCCGGGCAACAGCCCTGTCGTCGGCAGGGAGATAAGCAAGATTGACATTCTCAAGGGCAAGGTGCGTATCTGCACCGTCGAGAGAGGCAGCGAAGTGTTTATCCCGAACGGCGACTTTGTGATTCAGGGCGGCGACCGCATCACGGTCGTATCAAAGCCCGAAATAGCCGCGAGGTTCTTCAAAAAGGCAAATATCAATATCGGCAAAAGCCGCGACGTAATCATTCTCGGCGGCGGCAAGATATCGTTCTATCTCGCCCAGAGACTTCTCAAGGCGGGTATCGGCGTAAAAATTATCGAGAAGAACTCCGAGCGCTGCCACGAGCTTTCCGATTTGCTGCATGAAGCGGTGATAATTCACGGCGACTGCATGGATCAGGATCTGCTCATGAGCGAGGGCATCGACCGCACCGACGGCGTAATCGCCCTTATGGACTACGACGAGGAGAATATCCTCATTTCCATGTACGTGCGGAGCGTCTCGCGCGCGAAGATCATAACCAAGGTCAACAACGCGCACTTCGATTCGATCGTCGATCAGCTCGACATAGAGTGCGTCATCAACCCGAAAAAAATCGCGGGCGAGTACATTGCCCGTTATATCCGCGCGGTGCAGAACTCTCTCGGCAGCAACGTTGAGACGCTCTACCGCCTGAATGAGGGCAAGGTAGAGGCTCTCGAGTTCCGCGCAAAGTCGAGCTCGCGTGTCGTAAACATTCCGCTGTCAAAGCTGAGTCTCAAGGACGATCTGCAGATCATCTGCATAACCCGCAGGGGAAAGATCATTCTTCCGACGGGCGCGGATTCCGTAATGCCGGACGATTCGGTCGTCGTTATCACCAAGCACAAGGGTCTGAAGGACCTCGACGACATTCTCGGCAGACACTGAGGAGCGGATTATGAACAAAAGATTGATTGTATATATCCTCGGCTGGGTTCTCATCGTAGAGGGCGCGGCTATGCAGATGTGTACCGTGACCTCGCTCATTTACGGAGAACACGAGGCGCTGTACTTCCTCGGCACGGGCATAGTCAGCGCGGCTCTGGGCGTTCTCGCGGTCAAGGTCAAAAAGCCTAAGAACATGGTGCTTTATCAGAAGGCGGGATTCTGCGCGACGGCGCTGAGCTGGATCGTGCTCTCGCTTGTAGGCGCAATGCCGTTTTTTCTCAGCGGAGAGATCCCGAACTATATCGACGCGCTGTTTGAGACGATTTCGGGATTCACAACGACGGGAGCCACGATCCTCGTTGAGGTCGAGCGTCTGAGCCACGGCATGCTGATGTGGCGTAGCCTGATGAACTGGCTGGGCGGAATGGGCGTTATCGTGTTCCTGCTCGCGCTTATCCCAAAGCTCGGCGGTCAGCAGAATATCTACCTAATGCGCGCGGAAAGCCCTGGTCCTATCGTCGGCAAGGCGGTGCCAAAGATGCGCCACTACGCCGCGATGCTCTACGGCATCTATTTCGGTCTGACGATGCTGGAGATGATCCTGCTGCTCTGCGGCGGCATGGGCTTCTTTGATGCGATAAACACAAGCTTCGCGACTGCGGGCACCGGCGGCTTCGGCGTCAGAAATTCGAATATCGCAGCCTATGACACCTACTATTTCCAGACGGTCATCGCGATTTTCATGATGCTGTTCGGCGTAAACTTCTCGGTTTATATCCTCATAATCTCGAAAAAGTTCCTGCAGGCGGCAAAAATGGAGGAGCTGTGGTTTTATCTCGGCTTTATCGTCCTGTCAACCGTAATAATCGGCTTTAATATCATGCCGCTCTATCCCACGGCATACGACGCGTTCCACCAGTCGTTCTTTTACACCTCGTCGATAATAACCACGACGGGCTTCGGCATAGGAGACGTGAATCACTGGCCGATGCTCTCGAAGTCGATAATAATGTTCATCACCTTCCTCGGGGCGATGGCGGGCAGTACCGGCGGCGGCTTCAAGGTCGCGCGTTTTGTCCTGCTTGCAAAGGAAGCGAAAAAGGAATTTCTGCTTCTTGTTCACCCTCGCAACGTCCGTCAGGTCAAAATGGACGGCAAGACCGTCGACCACAACACTATGCGCAGCACCTCGGTGTACCTTGTGCTCTACATGGCGATTTTCGTTGCGAGCTTCATTCTTGTTTCAATCGACGGAAAGGGCTTTGTGACAAGCTTTACCTCTGTGGCGGCGACGCTCAACAACACGGGACCGGGTCTCGGCGACGTTGGTCCTGTCGGCAACTACACGTTCTATTCTCCGCTCGCCAAGTGCGTGCTTTCGTTCGATATGCTCGCGGGCAGGCTTGAGCTCTATCCGCTGCTTCTGCTGTTCGCGCCCGCGGCGTGGAAAAAATCTTAAATCTGATATTATTTCGGGCGGGCGTTTGTCCACCCTTTTTTGGAGCCAATATGAAAAAACTGATATGTATACTGCTGTGTCTTGTTTTCCTCTCGGGCTGCGGCTATGCTTCTTCCACGAGCGAGAGCTTTGAGAGCATGGACACCTTTATGAAAATCGATATCTATGGCAGCGAGGACGTCGCTGCGAAGATCCGCGCGGAAATAGAACGTCTGGACGGGCTGCTTTCCGCTCAGGACGATGAAAGCGAGATCGGCAGGCTCAATAAAAACAGCACCGCTGAGCTTTCAGAAGAAACGTCCGATCTGCTCGCTAAATCTCTTGAGTTGTGCAATGACACGGACGGTGCGCTCGACATCTCCGTTTATCCGCTCGTCGAGGCGTGGGGATTTATCGACAAAAACTACCGCGTTCCCGATGATGACGAGATAAAAGACCTGCTGAAATACGCGGACTATCGCAAAATCACCCTCGACGGCAACAGCGCTTCGGCCGGGAGCGGAGTCAGGCTCGACCTCGGAGCGGTCGCGAAGGGTTACGCGGCTGACAGGGCAGTGGGTATTATGAAGGAGAATAATGTCCGCGCGGGAATCCTCAACCTCGGCGGCACCGTCGCGGCGGTGGGAGAGAAGCCGGACGGCAGCAAATGGCGGGTCGGCATCTGCGACCCCGAAAACACGGCGTCGTACTTCGGCGCGGTCTCCGTCAGCGACAGGATCGTCGCTACCTCGGGCAACTACGAGCGATATTTTGAGCGAGACGGCAAGCGTTACTGCCATATCATCGACCCCAAGACGGGATATCCCGCCGACAACGGCACGGTGTCGGTGACGGTGATTTCGGACAGCGGCTTATTGAGCGACGCGCTCTCGACGGCGCTATTCGTGATGGGTATAGACGGTGCGAAAAAATACTGGCGCGACCACCGCGACTTTGAGTTCATTCTGTTGGACGATAAAAATAACCTCTGGCTCACAGAGGGAATAGAAGCGGATTTTAAGTTGAACGCGGACTATGACTATAATATAAAAACGATAAAGGCATAAAGATAAACGGCTTCCCGGGAGGAAGCCGTTTTTAATTGACAGTTGACAATGGACAATTGACAATGAATGGCGGGACACCCGCACCCGATTTATATTCGGAGCGGAGCGACCCAAAACTACCAACTACTAACTACTAACTACCAACTGAAATTCGGAGCGACCCATAATTGTCCACCTGAATCCGTGAAACTCAAGCAAGCCTAAAACGGGTTACAAGACCCAGATAAGCGCTCGCCCACGCATTGCTCCTACTGACTGACAGAATCAATTGCCGCGCATGTTTGGTAACGTGT
>NZ_JAHLQB010000096.1 GCF_018918205.1 Lachnoclostridium sp. MSJ-17
GATATCCCATCGTGTAAACGAGTAAGACCCCTTGAAGACTACGAGGTTGATAGGCTGCGTGTGTAAGTGCCGTGAGGCATTCAGCTTGGCAGTACTAATAGGTCGAGGGCTTGACCATATGAACACTGAACTTTGGTCAGTCAGTATTTACTTCTTCAATTTATCTCTCCTTTATTCAGTTTTCAGGGCACTTGCCCTTTTACATACAAAGCACCATCAGTCGATGGTGCTTTGTTATTTTAAAATCTGTTGAAAAGGATAATTTCTTGTGATATAATAAATTTATACACAAATTATCAGGAGAGTGATTTTATGAAGAAGGCAGTTGCCGTCTGTCTTTGTGCGGCGATGTTAGTCGGCTCCGTGTCGTTTTTTACTGCCGGAGCAAAGACTGTTTTCTCAGGCGACGCCGACCTTAACGGCAAGGTCAATGTCGTAGACGCGACCTGTATTCAGATGAATGTCGCGGGACTGACCGAATTTTCCGACGCTCAGAATAAGGTTGCAGATATCGATAAAAACGGAAAAATCGAGATCACCGACGCTACCGAGGTCCAAAGAATCTCAGCTGAGCAGGCTGTAAGCAACGAGACCTTCGAGATTCCGGATGTGACTGAGCCTGTTTATACCGACGACGAAATCGAGGAAAAAGGCAGCGCCGCGATGAATGATTTCTCTGTCAATCTGCTCAAGGGCAGCGTAAAGGACGGTGCTAACACGCTTGTTTCTCCGTTGTCCGTAATGTACGCCCTCGGAATGACCGAAAACGGCGCGGACGGCAATACACTCAAGGAGATCGAGAATGCGCTCGGTATGCCGCGTTCGCTGACGAAAGCCTACCTGAAAAATTATCCGAATTATCTTGTCAATGAAAGGGACAGATCTACAAAATTCAATGTCGCAAATTCTGTTTGGTATAATACCTCGGAGAATTCCGCGGCGGTGATTGAAAAATATATCGCCGGAGTAAAGAATGACTACAACGCCGAAGTTTTTCCGACGATATTCAATGAACTCGCACTCACAAATATCAATAACTGGGTCAGCGAAAAGACCGACGAGATGATCCCGTCGATTCTCAGCGACATAGACCCCGGCGCGATGATGTACCTGATAAACGCGATCACCTTTGACGCGAAGTGGAACATACCATACGTCAGCGATTACTACAATCCCAGAACCGGCATATCATATCCAGGCGATGTTCGCAAGGGCACGTTCACCAACTCGGACGGCACTGAGTCCACCGTTGATTTTATGGAATCTACGGAGGATTTCTACCTGAAGGACGAAAACGCTCGAGGTTTTGTGAAGTACTATGACGACGGCAATTACGCATTTGCCGCGATTCTTCCCGACGAGGGAGTTAAGCTGAACGATTACGTCAATTCACTTACAGGTGAGAGGTTGACAAACGTTCTCAACAATATGTCTGTTCCCGAGAGTGGAGTTGATACAAAGCTGCCTAAGTTCGAGGTTGAGTACAACGACGAGCTGTCCGATAATCTGCAGGCGCTCGGCATGAAGGAAGCGTTCACAGGCAACGCCGATTTTAAGAGTATGCTCGCCGACAAGAACGCCGCGAGTCCGTATGTCAGCGAGGTTCTTCACAAGACGGTCATCTCTGTCAACGAAGAAGGTACCAGAGCCGCCGCTGTTACCGCGACGATAACTATCGGTTCTGTTTCGACCGATGAGGTAAGGCGGGTTTACCTCGACAGACCCTTCCTCTATATGATTATCAACACAAAGACCAACACGCCGCTGTTTATCGGCACGGTCGAGAATCTGCCGGACAAAATAAACTGACATAAACAAACAGGAGAGCTTTGAATGCTCTCCTGTTAATAATTTTAAATGTATTTGTGCAGCTCCTTAGCCCTTTACCGCGCCGGAAACAACACCCTCGATGATGTATTTCTGGCATGCGAAGTAGAAGATTACGATAGGCAGAATGCTCAGTACGACGAGCGCCATGATAGCGCCGTTATCGGTCTGACCGTAGCTGCCGTTGAGGAACTGCATGTGAATCGGGATAGTGCGGTAGAGCTTGCCGTCCAGAATGAGGTACGGAAGCAGGTAGTCGTTCCAGATCCACATAGTTTCGAGGATCGCTACCGAAATGAAGGTGGGCTTCATGATCGGGAGGACAACGCTGAAGAAGGTTCTCAGAGGACCAGCACCGTCAACGTCAGCCGCTTCCTCGATTTCTATCGGGATTGACTTTACAAATCCCGAGAACATGAAGATAGCAAGACCCGCGCCGAAGCCGAGATAAATCAGCAGGATACCCCACGGAGTAACGAGCTTGAGTGAGTTTGCGGTGTCGGAAAGGGTGAACATTACCATCTGGAAGGGTACGACCATCGAGAAAATGCAGAAGAAATAGATGATCTTGCATATGATCGTGTTGGAACGCTGGATGTACCACGCCGCCATTGAGGTGCAGAACAGGATCAGGATAACGCCGCCGACGGTGATCATCAAGCTCCACAGAGCCGCTTCCCAGAAGGGATAGTTACCGAAGGTCATGCCCTTGATGTAGTTCTGCAGTCCGTAGAAGGTGTCGGCGTTCGGCAGCGCGAACAGGTTTGTCGCGATGTCGGCGTTTGCCTTGAACGAGTTGTAAAGCACGATGAGTACGGGCATTACGTAAATCACGGATACTACCGCGAAAAGTACGGTCAGGAATTTCATGCCCGCGGTCTGCTTCTTTTTGTACTTGGGTTCAACCGCTTTAACCATTGCCATTACGCCTGCACCTCTTTTCTTCTGGTGAGGTAGAGCTGTACGAGCGAGATGACTACAACGATCAGGAAGAAGATAACGCCTTCAGCCTGACCTGTACCCTTTGCGGCCTTTCCTTCGCCGTAGAAGGTCTTGTAAATATTGAGAGCCATCATTCGTGTCGTCCATACTCCGTCAACAAGCGGAGCACCGCCTGTGAGAGCGAGGTTCTGGTCGAACAGCTTGAAGGAGTTGGTGAGCGTGAGGAAGCTGCAGATCGTGATAGAGGGCATCATCATGGGCAGCGTTACGTTTGTGAGCAGCTGACCCTTGTTAGCGCCGTCGATCTTCGCGGCTTCGTACAGATCTGCGGGCACGCTCTGGAAGCCCGCGATGTAAATGATCATCATATATCCTGCCTGCTGCCAGCACATCAGAATCACCAAGCCCCAGAAGCCCAGAGTTTCGTTTGTAACGAGAGAGGGCATGTCGAGGTTACGGAGCAGTCCGTCGAAAATCTGGTGCCAGATGTAGCCGAGGATAATACCGCCGATGAGGTTCGGCATAAAGAATACGGTTCTGAAAACATTCGAGCCGCGGATTTTGAGAGTCAGCGCGTAAGCTACGAAGAACGCGATAACGTTTATCAGTATTACGCTGACGACAACGAAGCCGAGTGTGAACCAGAAGGAACGGAGAAAGCTCTCGTCCTGAAATGCCCTGATATAATTGTCAAAGCCTACAAACTTCGCTTTTGATACAATCTGGAATTGGAAAAACGAGAGATAGATGCCCCTGAAAAACGGATATATGAATCCGATCACAAAGGCAGCGAAAGTAGGAAGGACAAAGATTAAGGCGTATAGTTTTCTTTTGGGTTTTTTAAACATACTCTTTGCCTTTCTAATCACTTAAAACGTGAATTAAAAGAGGAGGCTGAGAAATCTCAGCCTCCTTGATTTTAGATAAATTCAGAAAGCTAAAACCTTTGGATAAGCGAAATTATTCAGCGGCAGCCTTTGCCTTCTCGGTCTTCCAGCCGTCTACGAATGCGGTCTTAACAGCATCCCAATCGCCTGTGCCTGCAGCATACTGAGTAAGAGCAGCGCCTACGCCGTTTTTCCAATCCTCGGAAGGCATTGTGGTGAAGTTCCAGGAAACGGGCTTCTTGCCTGCGTCGGTGTATTCCTTGTCAGCCTTAACGAATACGTTCTTGGACTCCTGAGCAGCCTTGAAGGGGATTACAAAGCCCATGTTATCAGCCATAGCCTTTGTGCCGGTCTCGGAGGTTACGCACCAGTTGATGAACGCCTCGGTAGCAGCCTGGTTAGCTTCGCTTGCCTCAGAGTTTACGCACCAATAGTTCTCTGTACCTGTGCAGAGACCCTGGTTAGCCTCGTCGCCTACGCCGATGTAGATCGGGAGCATGCCGAGATCTTCGTCCTTCATGCCGCCTTCGGTAACAGCGCCGTACTCCCAGCTACCATTCTGGAAGAATACCGCGTCGCCGTTGATGAACTCAGCCTCAGACTCTGCGCCTGTCTTGGAAGCGAGCTCTGTGGGCTTGCAGGTGGAGTTGTTGATGTAGAGATCCCAGATGTTCTTGTAGTTCTCGAGGTATGTGCCCTTGATAGCGTCGGTATCGGTGATGCCGTCAGCCTGATACTCGAAGTAGATGGGGAGGTTTGCGAGGTGGGTCTTGAATCTCCAGTCGGAGGAGCTGTCCATACCAGCGGAGGTGAAGGCAGCCTTTACGCCGAGAGCCTCAGCGTTCTTCTGGATTTCCTCAGCAACGGTCTTGAGCTTGTCAAAGCTGTTGAGATCGTCGATCTTCTTAACGGTAGCGAAATCAGACTCGAAATACTTGTTGAGGAGAGTCTTGTTGTAGATAAGTCCGTAGGACTCGATTACGTAAGCGATACCGTAAACCTTGCCGTCCTTCTCAAGAGCGTAGTCCTTGGAGGTGAGCTGGCCGTAGATGTCGGTGCCGGAAAGATCCTTGCAGAAGTCTTCCCACTTAGCAAGACCAACGGGACCGTTGACCTGGAAGAGAGTAGGAGCCTCGTCGCCCTTAGCCATTTCGGAGGTAAGGGTCTGCTCGTAGGTACCTTCAGCAGCTGTAACAACGGTTACCTCTGTGCCGGTCTCCTCGGTGTACTTCTTGGCGAGATCCTGCCATGCCTGATCCTGCTCGGGCTTGAAGTTCAGATAGTAAACCTTTCCGCCTGTAGCGTCAGCCTTGGACTCGGTCTTTGAGGACTCAGCCTTAGAGTCAGTCTTGGAGTCGGTTGTTGAGGAAGAGTTGCCGCCGCAGCCTGCGAGAGCGGTTCCCGCCATAAGGGCAGCGAGAGTGACAGCTGCCGCTCTCTTGATTGTTTCCTTTTTCACGTTAATCACCTTTTCTAAAATTATTTACCCGATAGCGTCGGGTATTGCGCAGGGGCAGACAAGCCCCTCTTGCTTATAATATATCACCAAAACGCTAAAAAAGCAAGGGATATTTTATTAATTTTGTTTTCAAAATTGAAGTAATTTGAAACTTTTCTGACAATCTTTTACCAAATCTGTTTGTTTTAGCTTTTTTTCTTAATAAATAATTTTTTGCGAAATATTGAAAAATAAGGTCGCTTTGTGTTATGATAATACAAGCGGAATTTTTAGCAAACAAAGGATTTGAAAAAATGAAAAAGAGAGTTAAACCGGTTACGGTATTTTTTAAAAAGCTTCCTCAGCTGCTTCTCGCGGGCGTGATTTTTTCTGCGGCTCTCGGCGCGTGCATGGGACTGTCGATACTGTTCAGCCTGCTGACGGGCTTCAACAACGTCCTCGTCTGGGGTCTGGGAGTTATTCCCGGCACGATATTCTACTCGGGTCTTGTCGTCGTCATAAGAAAGTACGCGATCGAGAACGACTACGTCCCGGTCGTGCGGACGTTTTTCGCGGCAGTGAGGGAAAACTGGAAGGTCTTTATCCTCCACGGCGTCATCAGCTATCTGATCTGCGCCTGTGCGATGTTCGCGTTTATGTACTACTACATTCAGGCTCAGACCGACGTGACCTTCGCCTATATCCTCGGATTCTACGGCTTCTTTACGGCGGCGCTGCTTATCATGATGTTCTACGCGCCGCTTATGAGCGTCACCTATGAGCTGCGCTGGCGCGATATTTACAAGAACTCCCTGCTGCTTATCCTCGGCAAGATACTGCGCAACCTTATCGCGCTGGTGATGATCGTTGCGGCGGTGGCGATAGCGGTGCTCGGCTTCGTATATGCCGAGGGCGTGTGGAAAATAGTGCTGGGCGTGCTTATCGCGGCGGTTTACCCGATGATTATCACCTACATCGAGGTTTCTATGGTTTCAAAGGGCTTGATTGAAAGCGTGGGAGACTTTGTCGATCCCGTAAAGGAGGAGGTCATTGCCGCTCCGCTTGTCACCGAGAATACCGAGGACGATTATATCTTCGTCAACGGCAGAATGATAAAGAACCCGAATAAACAATAAAAACGAAGCGCCGGATTTCCGGCGTTTTTATTTTTTAAATTGCATATTTTTATGCAATTATTTTCGTTTTTGTTCCCTTAGTGAGGGACAGGTCTTTTGTCCCCGCATATTATGTTAACGGAGAGCGCTCTCCGAGAAAAACAAAAAGGGAGGAAATTATGAATCTGACAGGAAAAAAGGGCGTGGATATATCCTCGCTCAACGGAAACGTAAGCATCGAAAAAATCAAGGACGCAGGCTACGACTTCGTGATGATACGCTGCGGCTATGGTTCAGACCTCGCTGTCCAGGACGATAGTCAGTTCGAGAACAACGTGCGCAAGTGCGAGGCTGCGGGCGTGCCGTGGGGAGCATATCTCTACTCCTACGCGGTCAATACCGACGACGCGAAAAGCGAGGCAAGGCACGTTATCCGTCTGCTGAAAAACAAGAAGCCCACTCTGCCTATAGCCTTCGACATGGAGGACGCGGACGGCTACAAGGCGAGAAACGGCAATCCCGGCAGCGCGGAGCTCGTCGCTATCTGCAAGACATTTCTCAGCGAGATAAAGAAGGCGGGCTATTATCCGATGCTCTATTCGGCGCTGAGCTGGCTCAACGGAAAGCTCAACGATCCGAGCCTGCTCGACAATTACGACATCTGGGTCGCCCAGTGGAACTCGACCTGCGACTACCGCGGCAGCTACGGAATGTGGCAGTACGGCGGCGAGGTCAACTACCTCGAGTCGAACTCTATCCCGGGCGTCGGCACCGTCGACAAGGACAAATGCTACAAGGACTACCCGTCGATAATCAGGCAGGGCGGCTGGAACAACTGGCAGCCGTCGGAGCCTGTGCTCGATTCGAAGGGCTTTGAGAAGGGCGACAGAACCTACGGCGTCATGGCGCTCAAGGAAATGCTGCTCACAGCGAAGAAGCAGGGAATCATTACTCAGGGCGTGGACGAGAACAATGTTTTCGGCGACGGTACCGAGCTTGCGGTAAATCAGGTGCTCAAAAAAGGCGGATATGCCCGGAACGGCATAGCGGGCTACGGATTTATGAAGTACCTCGGCGGCATGATGAGAAAGAAAATCTAACACAAAAAAGTCCGCACGTTTTTTCGTGCGGACTTCGATTTTTAAACTAATCTCTGCAAATCGGGGAAAACGCTCAGCGTGCGCTTGAGTATGCCGTTGAGGTAGGCGATGGCGGTGCCGTAGTTTGTGAACGGAACGCCGCTGTCCTCGGCGGATTTGCGGCGGTAGGTCATCTCGCGCTCGTTGAGCATACAGCCTCCGCAGTGGATAATCAGCTTATACGGCGTGAGGTCGTCGGGATAACCCTTGCCCGAGGTGGTTTCAATCTTGATATCCTTTCCGGTGTGTGCTCTTAGCCATCGAGGAAGCTTGACCGTGCCGATGTCGTCGCACTGGCGGTGGTGAGTACAGCCCTCCGATATCAGCACAGTGTCGCCGTCTTTCAGATTCTCGATCGCCGCCGCGCCTTTGACGGCGGTCTCGAGAAAGCCCTTGTACCTCGCCATGAGTATTGAGAACGAGGTCAGCGGAATATCGTCGGGCACGATGTCCTTGACCTTGGCGAACGCCTGACTGTCGGTGATAACGAGAGCGGGCTTTTTGCCGAGAGCGGAGAGTGTTCCGGCAAGCTCCGAGTCCCGCGCCATTACCGCCGCCGCTCCCGAGTCGAGCAGGTCGCGGATAGTCTGCTGTTGAGGCAGAATCAGTCTGCCCTTGGGAGCCGCCTTGTCAATAGGGACGACGAGGACGGCAAGTTCTCCCGCTCCGACTAAATCGGCGCAGAGCCTGCGGTCATTCTGAGCGACGGTCAGCCTAGCCATGCGCTCCTTGAGCTCATTGATGTTGGTTCTCTCTGTCGCGCTGACGGCGAGACCGTCGGCGTATTCCTTGATTCCCGTCTCGTCGCACTTGTTGTAGGCGACGATGTAAGGGATATCCTTTTGCCTGAAAATGCCGATAAGCTCCTCGTCAGCGGTGGTCTTGCCGACGTTGCCGTCGACAACGAGGACGGCGATATCGGTGCGGTTGAGCACCTGTTTGGTGCGTTTTACTCTCTGCTCGCCGAGGCTGCCCTCGTCGTCAAAGCCGGGTGTGTCGATGATCATGACGGGGCCGAGAGGAAGCAGCTCCATAGCCTTTTGTACGGGGTCGGTGGTGGTGCCTTTAACGTCGGAAACAACAGAGATCTGCTGGTTAGTGACGGCGTTTACGACGCTCGATTTGCCGGCGTTTCGCCGCCCGAAAAAACCGATGTGTACCCTCTCTCCGGAGGGCGTGCTGTTTAGGCTCATATGCTTCTCCTGTATATCAGAAACGGAAGTCGCGCTTGTTGTTGTTCTTGATGTCCTCGATGTGCTCAGCGGCGATTTTTCTGACCTTCTCCTTCGGAATGTTGAGAAGCTCTCTTTCGATCACCTTCTCGCCGATTTCGCGCGTCTTGGGGCTCGCGTAGTCGACAAGGTATTCCTCGAGCGTCATCAGGGCGTTGGGGTGACAGCAGTTCTGAATCTGTCCGCTCTTGCACAGCGACATGAAGCGGTCGCCTGTTCTGCCCTCGCGGTAGCAGGCGGTGCAGAAGGACGGAATGTAGCCGAGCTCCATCAGCCAGCAGACTACCTCGTCGAGGGTGCGCTGGTCGGAAACGTCGAACTGAGCGGAATTTTCCTCCTCGGGTTCGGGCTCAACATAGCCGCCGACGCTCGTCTTTGAGCCGCCGCTTATCTGTGAAATGCCGAGGCGGAGAGCTTTCTCGCGGACGCTCTTGTTCTCGCGGGTCGAGATAATCATGCCGGTGTACGGAACCGCGATGCGGATGATAGCGATGATCTTGCAGAAGGTCTCGTCGTCGATTCCGCCGTCAAACTCGTCGGGATCGATGTCGTCGGCGGGCTTTACGCGCGGGACGCTTATAGTGTGAGGTCCTACGCCGTGAACAGCTTCGAGGTGCTCTGCATGCATGAGGATACCCGCAAGCTCGTAGCGGTAAAGCTCAAGACCGAACAGAACGCCTAATCCCACGTCGTCGATTCCGCCTTCCATAGCTCTGTCCATAGCCTCGGTGTGGTAGTTGTAGTTGTGCTTGGGACCTGTGGGATGAAGCTCCTCGTAGCTCTTTTTGTTGTAGGTCTCCTGAAAGAGAATGTAGGTGCCGATGCCTGCGTCGTGGAGCTTCTTGTAGTTCTCGACGGTGGTCGCGGCGATGTTTACGTTAACGCGGCGGATAGCGCCGTTCTTGTGCTTGATTGAGTAGATAGTGTCGATGCACTCGAGAATGTACTCGATAGGATTGTTGACAGGGTCCTCGCCGGCTTCGATCGCGAGACGCTTGTGTCCCATATCCTGAAGCGCGATGACCTCAGCCTTTACCTCCTCCTGAGTGAGCTTCTTGCGGCAGATGTGCTTGTTCTTGAGATGGTAGGGACAGTATACGCACCCGTTTACACAGTAGTTCGAGAGGTACAGCGGCGCGAACATAACGATTCTCTCGCCGTAGAAGTCCTTCTTGATCTGCTCGGCGAGGGAGTAGATCTCCCTGAGCTTTTCGGGATCCTCGCAGGCGAGAAGTACGCTCGCTTCTCTGTGGTCGATACCCTTGCGAAGCTTGGCTTTTTCGATGATGGAGTCGATAAGCTCCATGTTGTCCTTGTTTTCATCGGCGTAACGGAGGGTGTCGAGGATTTCGGCGTCGTTGATGAATTCCTCCGCGTTGAGTGATTTGGGATTGTACTGAGTCATTTTTATTTCTCCTTATTATTAAGTTGACGGTAATCGCCTCTTGAATTTACGATTTCATAGCCTATCGAGCGCATTCTGTTTTTCAGGCAGACAAGGCACTCTGCGGCTTCCTCGCCGGTGCAGATTTTGTTGTCGTAGAGCGAATAGTCCTTTCTGTGCTCCGAGGGCGAGAGGTTCGGCATTACGACGTTCGCGCCGTGCAGAATTCCCAGCTCTCTGCCGCGAAAATCGATGGTGCCGAGGGCTGTGGTCGCGGGCAGAAGGATATCGGGATTCATCAGCCTGATTATCGAGAGCAGGGTAAGCGTCAGCTCAAGGCTGCCGTGTTCAAAATCGCGGTAGTCGGTGTCCTTGTGGGGAACGAAGGGGCCTATTCCGCACATCTGCGGCTTCAATTTCTTGATGAACAGCAGGTCGTCGGCGAGGTTTTCCGTCGTTTGGAACGGAGAGCCTACCATGAAGCCCGCGCCGGTCTGGTAGCCGATTTCCTTTAGCTTATACAGGGTGTTTACGCGGTTGTCAAACGACATTCCGTCTGGGTGAAGCCTTTCGTAATGGGCTTTGCAGGCGGTCTCGTGTCTGAGCAGATATCTGTCCGCGCCTGCGTTGTACAGCCTTTGCAGACTGTCAAAGCTCCTCTCGCCGAGCGAAAGGGTGATCGCGCAGTCGGGGTATCTTTGTTTTATCTCACCGATCAGCTCACAGAGCATGTCGTCCGTAAAGTGACTGTCCTCGCCGCCCTGCAGAACGAAGGTGCGGAAGCCGAGAGCGTAGCCCTTGTCGCAGCAGGAGAGGATATCCTCTGCACTCAGGCGGTAACGCACGGCGTTCTTGTTTGAGCGGCGGATTCCGCAGTAGAAGCAGTCGTTTTTGCAGAAGCTCGAGATCTCGATCAGTCCGCGAATGAAAATCTTGTTGCCGAAGCGCTCCTGAGCGACCTCCTGCGCGTTTTTGCGCAGCGTCTCGCGCTCGTCGTCCGTGATGTTGTCAAGCAGATAAATCAGCTCGTCCTTATCGGCGTTTTGTGTGGTTTTGAGTTTGTTGATTATTTCGTTACAGTTCATATAGCTTCACTTCTTTGAGCAGGCGGTCTTGACGGTCGCGCCGTCTAGTCTGCCGAGCTTGCCCGACACTCTGTTGATAACGTCGGGTTCCGCGTCGATAACGACGCTGATAATGCTGATGTTTTTTTCGCGGTACGGTATGCCCATTCTGCCGATGATATAGTCGGAGTAGTCGTGCAGGATACCGTTGATTTCGGCGACGCACTCAGGGTTCTCAACGACGATGCTGATTACGGCGACGCGCGTGTTTTCGGGCATATGATCCCTCCTTTTGATATAATAAAAACGGCGGTGAAAGACACCGCCGTTAGATAGCATAAAGCGCCGGGAATACCCGGTGATTATCCAATGCTGCGGAGTCAGTAAAACTTCCTCTTCAGGATTGTATTTGTAGTTTGCGGCGAACGTTCCGTCAAAGCGATGGCGGAGGTAGAGCCGTTTTTTAATTAGAACGAGCCGGAGCTGCCGTGCGACGACGAACCGCCTGAGCCGCCCGATGAGGACGAGCCGGAGCTGATAACGGTCGAGGTCGTGTTTTTGTACAGGAACTCGTCGCGGGTGTCAAGGAGCTTCATGCTGCTGTTCTCCTTGAGGTTGTAGGTGCCGGACTTTCCGTTGAACTTGTATCTGCCGACGTTTACGCCCGCGAAGATGCCGCCTGCCGCGAGAGCGATAAGACCCATCAGCCAGCCCCATTTGGTGAGGACATAGAGGAATTTGTTTTCCTTCCTGAGCTTCTGGTCGGCGGTCTCGGTGCCTTCGACGTGGTTGTCGTAGGAGCCGTTTGAAGGTATGCCCGCGTCATAGAACTCCTGAGTCTTGTCGGCGAAGGTGTAGCATGCGTTGAGCATATCTCCGCTCTGCAGATAGGGCTTGAGAGCGGACTTCATCTCGTTCATGCGCTGATCCGAGAAATAGGACTCGGTCTCGCCGTGAGTGAGGATAATGCGGTTGCCCGAGGCGTTGTCGATGACGAACATTACGCAGTTGGACTCAAAATAATTGCGGTTGTTGTCGTACAGCCTGTTGTAGTGGCTGTCCATATTGGACGAGCTCACGTTGTCGTTTGTGGTGACGACGGCGATCTGCCAGCTCGTGTGACTGCCGACGGATTCGAGCTTCTCGGTCAGACCGTTGAAGGACGATGAATCAAAGAGACCTGCGTCGTCGGAAATCAGGTAGTAGCTGCTGAAGTCGGTTGCCGCGAACGCTGTCGCGACCGACGAGATCAGGAGCAGCAAAACGAGAGCCGCCGCTGATATTTTTACCGAAATTCTTGTCTTTATCATAGGAAGAACATACCTCCCAACACGGCGATGATAAATACAATCAGCGCGACGATCGCGCCCCAAAGGGCGAGCTTGCCGCCGGCGACGGGCAGCTTGCCGTAGGTTTTGCCCGTTTGTCCGTTGATTGCGAAGGGCATGATCTGACCCTTGAATTTGTATGTGATTATCCATACGGGGAGGAGTGTGTATCGCCAGCGCTGGTCGAAGGTGCGGTCGGAGTAATTCTCGAGCGAAACGCCCTGATAGCCCGACATAGTGTCCTCGAGGAGCTGCTTTGCGTAGGTGTCCATGCGCTCTGCGATGGTGTCCATGATCTCCTGCTTGCCGATTTCGCGCTTTTCAGCCTTGAAGCCCGAGAGGTAGCTCATCGAGAAGGGTACTGCCTTTGACACGTCAAAGGGGTGTACGCACTGCAGCATCTCGTGGCGCTGCTGCATGTGGTAGTTGTCGAGATACTTCATCGCTTCCTGAGCATTTGCCTGACGCGTGGACTGAGGATTCTGTGTGGGTGCACCCTGCTTGTCGCGCAGAGCCTCCTCAAACACGTTGCGGATCTCGATGTCGCCCGTGCGGAACAGACGGTAGGTGCTTGTTTCGGTGTAGCGGCGGTTGCCGGAGGTCCAGTGACGAACCTTTTTGCCCTTCGCGACCGCGCTGGACTGCATCTTCTCGTCGACGTACCAATATGGGAAGTACACGCCCTGCATTTTCTCAAACTGCTTTTTGTTGGCAAATCCCGCGGGCAGGAATTTTTTCTTGCCGCACATCTTCATGAACGCGTCGACCGCCATATCCTTTGTCAGAGCAAAGGGGATAACGCTGTCGGGCTTGAACTCGCCCGAAAGACGCGAGCCGAGTACGACGGGGTTTCCGCAGTAATAGCACTCGGTTGCCGCGGTGCTCTCGGCGGTCATGATCTCAGCGCCGCAGGACGGACAGGAGTAGGACACCATGAAGTCCTCATTGAACTCCTCGCCGGTTTTCTGAGCCTTGGTGCGCTGCTCCTCCGATTGTCTGACCTCCTGCTCGTTTAAGCTCTCGGTCTTTTCGGACTGCGCGTAAAGCGACTGTATGTGCTGAACAGTGAACTCCGAGCCGCAGTATTCGCAGGAGAAGTTCTGTTTTTCGGGGTTAAAGCTAAGCGGAGCGCCGCAGCTCGGGCATTTATATTCCATTGTAGCCATAGTTGTTTCTCCGTTTATGCAAACGGGCGGCGTTTTGATTGAGCCGCCCGTTTGGTTATCTTGTTACTGCTGCTTGCTGCCGCACTCGGGGCAGAATTTAGCGTTGGGGTTCAGCTCTGCGCCGCAGTTGGTGCAGAAGCGCTTTTTGGGAGCCTCGGGCTTGGGCTTGCCGCATTCCATGCAGAACTTGCCGTTGTTTACAGCGCCGCATTCGCATGTCCAGCCGCCCTGCTGAGGAGCCTGAGGAGGCTGCTGCTGAGTCTGCTGCATAGGCTGTTGCTGCTGCGCGTACTGGGGATTCTGCATATAGCCGCCCATTACGCCCGCGCCCATGTTCTGAGCCATGTTCATGCCCATGAAGCCTACAGCCGCGCCGCCTGCGTTTTTGCCTGCGGAGCTGATGCCTTCGCCGACAGACTTCGCCATGAACGCCTGCTGGTTTGCCGCGTCCTTGAGGTAGCTGACCTGAGAAGCCATCTTGCTGCGCTCGGTAACGATCTTCTGGCTTGCGTCGTCGTATGAGGGATTCTGCATGGCGACTCTGACGATCTCAAGACCGCGAAGCTCTGTCCAGTCGGCGTCGAGAACGTTCTGCATGTACTTGGCCATCTCCATGCTCTTGGAGGTGATGTGGCTGATGCGGTTGCCGTCTGCGGAATACTGGTTGAATGCCGCGCTGAGAGCCGCTACGAACTCGTCGTAGAATTGCTGCATGTTCTGGCGGTTGAAGGTGTAGCTGGTATTGTTGGTGATGACCTCCTTCGGGATGACCTCCATGTAGAACTTGAAGGGATCGGTGATCTTGACCGAGAAGGTACCGTGCAGGCGCATGAAAAGCTCAGCCTCATAGAACTCGTCATAATACTGGACGGGGTTCTGTGTGCCGAACTGTAAATCTCTGATTTCCTGGAGGTTGATGAAGAATACGCGCTGTGAGGTCGAGGAAATGCCGGCGTACTTGATACGGCTGAAGCTCTCCTTGATGTTTTCCTTGAGCTGACCGTTGAACATTGAGGGCAGAGAGCTGTTCTCTACCTTGAAGTAGCCCGGTGTAGCGGAATAGTCGACGATTTTGCCACCGTCGACGAGGATCATCATCTGGTTGTCGAGAACATGAATAATCGAGCCGTTGGAAACGAGGTTCTCGCCGCCTTTTTTGTTCTGGCTTCTGCCTCTCTGGTCAACAGCCTGACCGGGGACAATAACGTCGTTTTTGCCCATCGGAGAGGATTCGATGACTTCAAGCCAGGTGTCGGCAAGCGCACCTGTTACCGCGTTGATCGCAGCTCTGATAATACCCATAGTAAAAACTCCTTTTTATAACAGATTAGAGAAAAATATTCTCCGATTATTTATAGTTTAATATATATTGCTTTAAATTGCAAGAGGAAAATTAGTTGGCAGTAGGTAGTTAGCAGTTAGTGGTTGCTGAGAATATTCGCCAACTACCAACTACTAACTACCTGCTACCTAACTGCTTAATACGGTGCGCTGGTGGTCTTGTTTTCCTGAATGTACTCAAAGCTCCAGGAGCGGACGTTGATCTCGCGGATACCGGTGCCGCAGTAGTCGCAGTATTTCTGACCGAGGTTCGTGATAGGCGCGCCGCAGTTCGGGCAGTTTACGCCCATCGCGGTCGTCATTGAGGAAACGCTCATCTTGTCGGGATCCTGCGCGTAAACGAGAGCCACGTCGTAGAGCTTCTGAACCTTCTTGTCCTCTCTGCCTATGATTACCTTGCCGTTCGAGTCGGTGACGTAGTCGTACATTCCGACCGCGGCGTTGAATACTATCGTCACGGTGGGGCTTTTCTTTATATAACGGGCGATTTCGAGCTGGTGGAGAGTGACCTCGCCGTGCTCGTGAGTGTAGTCCTTCGCTTCGAGCTCATGGATAAGACCGATCACCGTGTTGTGCATAGACTGAGAGCAGTCCGGCGACAGAAGCCCCTCATCCTTGGCGGTGATTGCGGCAAAATAGCTCTTGAGCACGCCTTCGACCCTGCCCTTGAACACCTCGTAGTCAAAATCGGGGAAGTCCTTCTGGATCAGCGGCAGGTAGATGTCAGTCATTCCGTGAACCGAACGGGCGGATTCGGTAGAATTTTCGATATCCTTCATCGCCTTGGCGAAATCCTTGGTTCCGAAGGCTTCCTTCGAGAACCTCTGCAGGCGGTATTTTATGTACAGAAAAATCACAAGTATCGTGATTGCGAGCGCCGCGATGATCGCGAGCGGCACTATTACGCTTGCCCAGCCCATGCCGTCACTTCCTTTTCAGATAGGTTGTAGGGGCGTGCATTGCACGCCCGAAATCAATGCGTTGTCGGCGCGGGCGACCAATGGTCGCCCCTACATTGCGCCTTTCTTGATCTCGATTCCCAGTACGTCGAGGCTTTCCTTATCTACCGGCGCGGGACATGCCGACATCAGCTCGCTCGCGTTCTGAACCTTCGGGAAGGCTGTGACGTCGCGCAGGCTGTCGGCTCCGCAGAGGAGCATTGTTACGCGGTCAAGACCGATTCCCATTCCGCCGTGGGGCGGCGCGCCGTACTTGTATGCCTCAACAAGGAAGCCGAACTTCGCCTCTATCTCCTCGTCGGTGAGCTTGAGGGCGCGGAACATTCTCTGCTGCAGCTCGGGGTCGGTGATACGCATCGAGCCGCTCGAAAGCTCCACGCCGTTGAGCGTGAGGTCGTAAGCCTTGGCGATGACCTTTGAGGGGTCGGTGTCGAGGTACTGAATGCAGTCCTCCTTGGGCATGGTGAACGGGTGGTGCATTGCTACCCACTCGCCGCTCTCCTCGTCCTTCTCAAAGAACGGGAAGTCGACGATCCAGACGAACTTGAACTCGTCGGGGATAATATCAAGTCTTTTGGCGATTTTGAGTCTGAGCGCGCCGAGAGTTGAGAGAACGGTGCTGTTCTTGTCGGCGACGATCAGGATAACGTCGCCTTTTTCAGCGCCGAGACGCTCGTAAATTGCGCTGAGCTCGTCGTCGGTCATGAATTTTTTGAACGAGGCGTTCGGCTCGTCTACCCATCTGACGTAGGCAAGACCCTTTGCGCCGATTCCGCGGACATACTCTGTGAGCTTGTCAATCTCTTTGCGGGTGTAGGTTGACGCGGCGTTCTTGGCGACGATAGCGCGGACAGAGCCGCCGTTTTCGATCGCGCCGGTAAACACGCCGAAGCCGCAGTCCTTGACGAGGTCGGAGATATCCTGAATCTTCATGCCGAAGCGGACGTCGGGCTTGTCGGAACCGTAGTTTTCCATAGCGTCATTGTAGGTCATGCGCGTGAACGGAGTCTCCAGCTCCTGACCAAGAACCTCCTTGAACAGGCGCTTGAACAGACCCTCGTTTATCTCGAGAATGTCCTCAACATCGACGAAGGAGAGCTCCATGTCGATCTGGGTGAACTCAGGCTGACGGTCGGCTCGCAGATCCTCGTCGCGGAAGCAGCGGGCGAGCTGGATATAGCGGTCAAAGCCCGAAACCATCAGCAGCTGCTTGTAAATCTGCGGCGACTGGGGCAGAGCGTAAAATTTGCCGTTGTGGATACGCGAGGGAACTAGGTAGTCGCG
>NZ_JAHLQB010000086.1 GCF_018918205.1 Lachnoclostridium sp. MSJ-17
CTGCAACAGAGAATGGTATCGCTGTTTGAGCTGAATGCTGACGAGCAGGCGGTATTTTACGACCTCGCAAGCGCTTCCGCGTCCGAAAAGACCGTGCCGATGGACATTGCGGCGTATATCAATTCAAATGAGCCGATCCGCGCGCTTATCCGCGCCGCAAGAGACGGAAAGGTATCCGAGACCGAAATACTCAAGCTTGTGAGCAAGGCAAGGAAAAAGGGAAAAGCAAATAAATAAAAAAACAGGACACCCGGTGACAGGTGTCCTGAAATTTTTTTATCAGTCCGCTTTTTCAAGCTCGGACGCCTCTACCAGACGTCTGCCGCAGTCGTTGCAGAACATGGTTTCAACGTCAAAAATCTCGAAGCCGCAGTTGGTGCAGACCTTCTTGGTGGGCTCCTTCGGAGCTTCATCCTCCTGCTTTACATCTTCGCCGTCCTCGGTAACAAGACGTCTGCCGCATGCCTCGCAGAACATCAGGTCGGGGTCGTTGGTGGTGAAGCCGCAGTTAGTACATTCCTTGAGCGCCTTGGGGGGCTCGGGCTCTTCGATCATGGAGTGGCCGCAGTTGGTGCAGAAGCGGATGCCTTCTCTTACAGCCTTGTTGCAGTGCTTGCAGAGAACCATACCGGGCATCAGCTTAACGGGCATCTTGGCGCCGCAGTTGTTGCAGAACAGAGCGTCCTCGTCAACCTGCTCGCCGCATTCCTCACAGAAGGTGATATCAAACAGCTGACCGATTTTCAGCTTGCTGTCCTTGATCTTCTTCTTGGACGCGTTAACGCCGGCTACAAGCGCGCCGAGCTCGCCGTCGGTCTTGTGAGAATTGTTCTTGTAGTAGAGTCTGCCGATTTTCTCGTACTCACCCTCGATTTTTTCCTTTTCAGCGGCGATAACGTCTGTCAGCTCTTTGATTTCAGCTTTGTGCTCCGCGTTTGCGGAAACGCCGTTTTCCATTATGTCCTTGACAAAATCGTCAATGTGTGGCATAAAAATATCCTCCTTAAAATTTTTATTCGTAATCGCGCAGAAACTATCACGCAAATTACAATTTTTCCTCATATATTATACACCATATTGTGTAAAGTGTCAATGGACAAAAAAGGGTTTTTCAGGAATTTTAGAGCTTGCGGTTTTTGATTTCGCTGAACCTCGCGGGCGTGATACCGAGCATATTGAGATATCCCATGCAGGCGTCGAAGTTGTTTTTCTCCAGAAGCGCTCCGGGCTCGTGCGCGTCGTATCCGAGTACGACCTTGTTGCCTGTTTCTGCGGCGACCTGCCAGAACAGAGGGTTCGGATACCATTTTTTGTTGCGGTAGCCGAGGATGTTGTATTCTATGGGGATATCCATTTCTTTCAGCTGCGAGCAGTAATCCTTCATCAGCTCACGGTAAAAAACCGGGTCGCTGTGGCGCAGGATATCCGGGTGCGCTATGTAGGTGAACAAGCCTGTCCTCAGTCCCTCGAGGGTCTGGTTCACGTACTGACGGGCGTCCTCGCAGCTCGGGTCGCTTGCGCGGTAGCCGGGAACATCGTACTCGTTGTGAATAAAGTGCTGTCCCATAATCATGTAATCGAGGTCAAGCCCGGCGATAAAATCCCTGAATTTGTCAAAGGTCTCCGGGTAATATTCGGTCTCAAAGCCGATGAGTATCTCGATGTCGTCCCTGTATTCCTTTTTGAGCGCCCGGAGGCTTTCGACGTACTCAGCCGCTTTTTCGGGGCGCATGCGGAAATTGCTGTAGTAGTCGGTGGGGAAGAACTGCGGACAGTGGTCGGCAAAGCCGAGAGTTTTCATGCCTGCCTTGATCGCCGCCTCAACGTATTCCCTGTCGTCGCCCGAGGCGTGATTGCAGCGGTAGGTGTGGGTGTGCAGATTGTATCGCATAATGACCTCCGGTGGTGAATATTGACTATATTATAACGTATTTTTACAAGCTTTTCAATAAGTTGCCGATAATTTGAATTTGGGGTCTAAATTGATTTAAATCAATGTTGAAAAGGAGTATGCTTGTTATACTAAAATCATAAAAGAGCCGGTTTGAAAGGTTGTGAGAGCAATGTGTGAGGGCAGGATACATTCCACCGAGAGCTTCGGCTCCGTCGACGGACCCGGCGTGCGCTTCCTGATTTTTTTGCAGGGCTGCAGGCTCAGATGCCGTTATTGCCACAACGCCGACACATGGCTCACCGACGGCGGCGTTCTTATGAGCGCGGACGAGCTGCTCGACAAGGCTGAAAGGTGCCGACCCTACTGGGGAAAAACCGGCGGTATCACCGTCAGCGGCGGCGAGCCGCTGCTGCAGATCGACTTCCTTCTCGACTTGTTCCGTAAAGCGAAGCGCCGCGGCATCAACACCTGTATCGACACGGCGGGTCAGCCGTTCACGCGTGAGGAGCCGTTTTTTTCGAAATTTGAGGAGCTGTGCACGCTGTGCGACCTTTTCCTCGTCGACATAAAGCACATCGATCCAGCCGCGCACAAGTCGCTGACGGGAGCCTTCAACGGCAATATCCTCGATATGCTGAGATACTTGTCCGATATCGGCAAGCCCGTCTGGATACGGCATGTGCTCGTACCCGGTGTTACCGACGACGATGAAGCGCTGCGCAAAACGCGGGAATTCATCGATACCCTTAAAAACGTCGAAAAAATCGAGGTGCTGCCTTACCACAGCATGGGCGCCTACAAGTGGAAGGAGCTCGGACTGAGCTACGCCCTCGAAGGCACTCAGCCGCCGGCGGCTGACAGAATAAAAAACGCAAACGATATTCTTAACGGACTTATATAAAGGAGTGTTTGAAATGACCTTTGCAACAGGAGAAACCTTCGCCGTTACCAAAGAGATGGAGCACGCTTGGAGAGGCTTTATAGGCAGAAAATGGCGCGAGGACGTAAACGTCCGCGAGTTCATTCAGAGCAACTACACCATGTACGACGGAGACGAGAGCTTCCTCGAGGCTCCCACCGAGGCTACCGACAAGCTCTGGGGCAGGCTGCAGCAGCTCCAGAAGGAGGAGCGTGAAAAGGGCGGAGTTCTCGAGTGCGAAACCGAGATCGTGTCCTCGCTGACAGGCTACGGTCCCGGCTACATCGACGAGAGCATGAAGGATCTGGAGAAGGTAGTAGGACTCCAGACCGACAAGCCGCTCAAGCGAGCGTTCATGCCCTACGGCGGCATCAAAATGGCGGTTCAGGCGGCTTCGACCTACGGCTACACCGTCAATCAGGACTTGGTTAAAATCTTCACCGATTACCATAAAACCCACAATCAGGCGGTATTCGACGCCTACACCCCCGAGATGAAGCGCGCGCGTCACAGCCACGTCATCACCGGTCTGCCCGACACCTACGGCAGAGGACGTATCGTCGGCGACTACCGCAGAGTCGCGCTCTACGGTCTTGACTACCTCATCTACACAAAGGAGAAGGACTTGTTCTACTGCGGCGGCAGAAACATGAGCGAGGAGCACGTCCGCCTCAGAGAGGAGATCGCCGAGCAGATCCGCGCTCTCAGGGGCATGAAGCAGATGGCTGAGATCTACGGCTTTGATATTTCCGCGCCCGCTCAGAACGCGAGAGAAGCCGTTCAGTGGCTCTACTTCGGCTACCTTGCCGCGATCAAGACCCAGAACGGCGCTGCTATGAGCGTCGGCAGAATCTCGACCTTCCTCGATATCTACATTCAGCGCGACCTCGAAGAGGGCACGCTCACCGAAAAAGAGGCTCAGGAGCTTATCGACCACCTCGTACTCAAGTTCCGCATGGTCAAGTTCGCGCGGATTCCGTCCTACAACGAGCTGTTCTCAGGCGACCCCGTATGGGTTACCCTCGAAATGGCGGGTATCGGTATGGACGGCAGACACATGGTAACAAAGAACGACTTCCGTTTCCTGCATACCCTCGAGAACATGGGACCCGCACCCGAGCCTAACCTCACGGTGCTCTGGTCGTCAAGACTCCCCGAGGCGTTTAAGAAGTACGCCGCGAAGATCTCGGTAAACACCTCGTCTATCCAGTACGAGAACGACTGCGTGATGCGTCCTGTCTGGGGCGACGACTACAGCATCTGTTGCTGCGTTTCCGCGACTCAGACCGGCAAGGAGATCCAGTTCTTCGGCGCGAGAGCAAACCTCGCCAAGTGCCTTCTCTACGCCCTCAACGGCGGCGTGGACGTGGCTAGCGGCGAGCAGGTAGGCCCCGAGATCGCGCCTGTCACCTCCGAGTACCTCGACTACGAAGAGGTAATGCACAAGTTCAACGCGATGATGAGCTGGCTTGTTGAGCTCTACGTCAACACCCTCAACCTCATTCACTATATGCACGACAAGTACTACTACGAGGCGGCTGAGATGGCTCTTATCGACACCTACACACGCCGCACCTTCGCGACGGGTATCGCGGGCTTCTCGCATGTTGTCGATTCTCTCTGCGCTATCAAGTACGCCAAGGTAAAGCCCATCCGCAACGAGAGCGGTCTGATCACCGATTACGAGATCGAGGGCGATTTCCCGCGCTACGGCAACGACGACGAGCGAGCCGATTCGATCGCTATCTGGCTGCTCAAGGCATTCATGAAGAAGGTCAGAGAGCACCACACCTACCGCAATTCCGAGCCGACGACTTCGATTCTCACGATCACCTCGAACGTCGTTTACGGCAAGGCTACAGGAGCTACTCCCGACGGCAGAAAGGCTCACGCGCCCTTCGCGCCCGGAGCGAACCCCTCCTACGGCGCTGAGAAGAACGGCTTGCTCGCTTCACTCAACTCTGTCGCGAAGCTGCCCTACGAGTACGCTCTTGACGGCATTTCCAACACCCAGACGATCAGCCCCGACGCTCTCGGTCATTCCCTCGAGGAGAGAAAGGACAACCTCTGGCATATCCTCGACGGCTACTTTGATCAGGGCGCTCACCACCTCAACGTCAACGTATTCGGCGTTGAGAAGCTCAGGGACTGCATGGAGCACCCCGAAAAGCCCGAGTACGCGAACTTCACTATCCGCGTTTCAGGCTACGCGGTCAAGTTCATCGACCTCACCCGCGAACAGCAGCTCGATGTTATCATGAGAACCGAGCACAAGAAGCTGTAAAGAAAATACGCTCAAAAAATCCCCGGCATCGCGAAATGCCGGGGATTGATTTATTTCACTTCGATTTGTCCTGTTTTGGCTGTCGTTTTGATTCCTGCAATGTACTTCTGAATCTCGGTTGCGTCTGATATGCTCAGCTTTTCGCCTGTCACCGCTCCTCTGAGCGCGATCTCGGGGTCGGTTTCGGTCTCAGCAAGATATTTTTGCAGCAGCGTAACGTCCTCAACGTCGATCGTTTTGTTTCCGTCGCAGTCGCCGAGAATGTATTTCAGAGAATCGATTTCATAAAAATCGCTGAGCCAGCTGTCGCGCTCAACGCACCAGTTTTTGAAGAACTCCAGATTTTCCTCATATGTGGGCAGCGGGTACATCATAACGTTGATAAGGTAGCGTATGCTCCAGCCCGCGTCGGTATAGTTGCGCTCAAATACGTCGGCGTATTCGGAAGCAAGACTGTCGATCAAGCCGCCCCCGGAGCCGATATTTTTAATGTAGTCGCTGTGTCTTGCGTATTCGCGGCGCACCTCGAGCATGAACCATTCGTTTTTGCAGAGGTACTTGTAAAACAGCTTGTCGTTGATGAACTCGCCGTCGGTCTTGAAGGCAACGGCGGAGTTGGAGGAAAAGTCCTTGTTCACATTTCCCATTGAAAGGTCGTAGTCCCACGGCGGTCCCGCGTAGAATTTGCCGTTCTTGTAGTAAAAAAACACCGAGCTGAAATTGAAATCATTCGTTTTCAAAAACTCATTGAGAACGTAGAATTTGGCAAACGAGGGAATGTCGACCGCGCTTTCGATCGCTTCACGGTCGCCGTTTTTTATTACGCCTGAAAGCTCGTCGAGCTTTTTTGAGATATATTCGACCTGACTGTCCTCAGGCTCGTCGGGGTCGCTGATTCCGAAGCGCAGACCGTTTGAGGTGATGTAGGTCGTGCCCTCGTCAACGCGCAGCCGCTCGTATTCAAGCATAAAATCACTGTCGCCGTCCGTGTCGAGCGTCGCCTTGACGGGAGTCATCAGGGTGTAGCAGCCGCGGAATTTGCCGTCGAGCCACAGCTCCACGATTTTCTGACGCGAGGTGTATTCAATACCGAGCTCCTGCGCCAGATCAAACGCGACGTAGCTGCGCAGAAGCGTGGGGTCAAAGGCGTTTGCAAGGAGAACCCACTTTTTGCTTTTGCCCATTCCGAACAAGTCCTGCTTTTTGTCAAACTTGAAGGTGAAGGATTTTTTAGCGGTCATGGCTGTGCTGTTGCCGCGAACCTTGATGACGATATCCTTTTCCAGAACGCTTGCGCCGTTTTCTGAAACCGCGATATTCGCGCCGGTGTAGCCGTCCTCCTTCTGGAGCGAGGTTCCATTGCCGTTCTCGGTTTTTATCTCAAGCTTCGGCACCTCGACCGGGACAACAGGGATATTCTCCTGCTCCGCGGCGTAGACGGAAAATCCTGCGGACATCGGGATAAGCAAGGCAAGGCACAGCAGAGCTGCGATCAGTTTTTTCATAATGACAATATCCTTTCTGCGTTTTTTGCGAGAATTTTTTCTTTTTCGCCGTCGCTGAGCTCAAGCTCCTCAAAAATCCTGAGGTAATCTCCCTGCGGTTTCCACGGCGAGTCCGTGGCGAACAATATCCTGTCCGCACCGTGCTTTCTGATGATTTCGACGCACTTTTCGGGGTAGAGGTCGAGCACCGCCGCCGTGTCCATATACACGGGCTTGCCGCAGAGCTTGCAGAGTACCTCTGAGGGCATCTCGTAGCTGCCCATGTGCGCGAGAATCAGCTTGTTGTCGATCACGCCCTCAAGCTCGCCGAGAACGTTAAGTATCATATCGGGCGTGCAGTGAACGTGACTGCGGAAGCCTACGTCGATACCCGCGTGAGTCACTATGTACAGGTCTCTCTTAGCCGCCTCGCGCATGATGTTTATATAGCGCGGGTCGTCAAAGTGAACTCCCTGATAGTCGGGGTGGAGCTTTATGCCGAACAGTCCGCTTTGTTTAATAAAATCGAGCGTGCCGCAGACGTCCTCACAGTCGGGGTGAATGCCGCCGGCGTAGAAAATTCCGTCCCTGCCGTTCAGTTCAGCGGAAAGGGTGTTGATAGATCTCTCCTGCTTCGGCAGAGTCGCCACGGGAAGAACCACGCTGCGGTCAACGCCGTATTTTTTCATGGATTCGAGCAAAGAGCCGCGTTTGCCGTCGGTGTGAGCGGGAATCCCTCCGATTTTCTCGAGGTGAGCTATGGTTTTCTCCGCCATTTTGTCGGGGAAGGTGTGGGTGTGAAAATCTATGACCAAAACAATACCTCCGTTCGTTGCTGAGATAATTATAACACTGTTTTGTATATACCGCAAGTCTTTACACGAGTGGAAATTTGCGTTATAATAATCAAAAAAGAGTAAAGGAGTGAGCGTGTGAAATTCAATCCCAACTGCAAAAAGCCGAATACCTGCGAGGAATGCACGGACAGATGCATAAAGGACATCGCGTTTCTCTACGGTCTGCCCGAGGAAAAGCAGATCGACATTCTGCGCCACTCAAACCATAAGACCCTGCGCCGCGGAGACTTTGTTTTCCACGAGGGCGACAGCGTGGAGTCGATCGTGATAATAAAGCAGGGGCAGGTCAAGCTCAGCACCTACGAGGCTGACGGACGTGAGAACATCATCGGTATTTTTGCCGACAACGACACTATCTGGGAGGGCGTTTTTTCGGGCGCGAGCAAATACCCGTATTCGGCGGTCTGTCTTACAAGAACCTATTGCTGCTATATCCGCCGCGCCGACGTTGAGTCCGCGATAAGCGACCCGAAGGTAGCTCTCAAGGTGATCCATATGCTCAGCAACAAGCTCCACGACGCGAACGAGCGCAGCCGCATTCTCTCTATCAGCGAGCCGGTCAAGCGCGTGGCGGCGTTCCTTATCTACCGCGAAAAGCGCAGCGGCGAGCCGTATATCACACTGCGCCTCGACGATATCGCGGGCAGCGTAGGTCTGCGCGCCGAGACGGTCAGCCGCAACGTGCGCAAGCTCGTCAGCGGCGGTCTGATAGAAAAGGTCGGCAGGAGCGGCTTCCGCATTCCAGACTTTGAGCGTCTCAACAGCTTTATTTCGGAGTGAAATTATGAACCAATTTGAAAGATTTGAGCTGCTTTTGGGAACAGAAGCGCTCGAAAAGCTAAAAAACTCTCGCGTCGCGGTGTTCGGAGTCGGCGGAGTCGGCGGCTACACCGTTGAGGCTCTCGCGCGTTCGGGAGTCGGCAGGCTCGATTTGATCGACAGCGACACCGTCAGTCTGACCAACCTCAACCGACAGATCATCGCCCTGCACAGCACCCTCGGTCAGTACAAGACAGACGTTGCGGCGGCGAGAGTGCGTGATATCAACCCGGAATGCGAGGCCACAGTCCACCGCATGTTTTATCTCCCCGAAACGGCGGAGCAGTTTGATTTTGCGGAGTATGACTACATTGTCGACGCTATCGACACCGTCAGCGGCAAGCTCGAGCTGGCTTTGAGGGCACAGGAAGCGGGTACGCCGATAATAAGCTCCATGGGTACGGGCAACAAGCTTGACCCGACAGCCTTCGAGGTCGCCGATATCAGCAAGACCTCAGTCTGTCCGCTAGCGCGCGTAATGCGCCTTGAGTGCCGTAAGCGCGGAATAAAAAAGCTCAAGGTCGTCTATTCAAAGGAGCAGGCGAGAAAGCCGCTCTCTATTCCGTCGGAAAGCGACGGAACGCGCAGGAGCATACCTGCTTCAACAGCATTTGTTCCGTCCGTGGCGGGGCTCATCATCGCAGGCGAGGTCATAAAGGATTTGTGCCAGATAAAGTGAGTGTGAATGAAATGAAAAGAATTGCGTTAATAGCCGCGTGTATCATTGCCGCGTGCATTATGATGTCCGGCTGCGGCGCAGAAGCGTCCTCACAGCCGCAGACCGCGGCTATGACAACAGCTCAGGATTCATCGGCGGCTCCGTCGACACCTGCCGAAACCGCGGAACAGACAACAAAAGCCGCTGACACAAAGCCTGAAATCAGCGGCGGGGAAGAAACGGCGAATAATAATGATACCGAAATCTACGGCGGAATGCGCGAGGACGAGGCGATCGCCGAGGCACTCGGCGGCTCCGGCGAAACGGTCGTCAGCGTCGAAAAGGGAACCGACGGCAGCGGAAACGAGGAATGGGTCATAGGCGTGAAAAAAGACGGCTCGGTCGAGGTGGAGTACCGTCACGTAGGAAAACCTGCGGGCGATGCGGTAGAAACACCGATAATATTTGACTGACGGGGAACACCTGCCTCGCCTGAGCGGTTCAGTGCGTAATAAAGGTTCATCAGTCTCTCTCGCTAAAAACGCTTCCCCCGAAGCGTTTTTGCCTGCGGCTCGGCGTACCGCCTGCGCCTTGGCACGCTTGAACTCACGACCTTCTGATTCGTAGACGGAAGGTCGCTTTGTAATATTCTTGTAATATTTTATATAAAAGATTGAAAAATCCGATAATCCTGATATAATAAAATAAAGGAGTGATTGAAATGCCTGAATTAAGTAGGTTTTACAATATTCTTATCAAGATGATCTATTTAGATAACGAAAAGCATCATAAACCCCATTTTCATGTATAATATGCAGAATATGAGGCTTCTGTCGGCGTAGACGGAGAGCTTCTTGCCGGGAGTCTGCCTGTAAAACAATTGAAGCTTGTACAGGCATGGGCAGCCATACACGAGGATGAATTATACAGAGCTTGGAACATGGCTGTTCGCGGTGAGCCTTTCGGAAAAATTGAACCGTTAAGATAAGGAGGATTTCAAATGTATATTATTGATGGTGTCGCTTACGCGGGAGAGTTGAAGCCCGCAATCAAAGTCAGCGGTGTTCGTCCGCTTTCGGAATACAGATTATGGGTGAGATTTAATACAGGCGAAGCAAAGATTTACGACTGCAAGCCTTTGCTTGAAAAGGCAGGATTTGCACCTTTGAAGGATGTTGCTGTGTTTAACAGCGTCTATATTGATTACGGCATTGCCGTATGGCTTAACGGAGATATTGATATTTCTCCGAATGAGCTGTACGAAAACGGTATTCTCGCAGAATATCCGGAAACTGCCTAATGATAATGCTGAAAACTAAAATAGAAAACGGATACCCGAGTGGGTATCCGTTTTCTTTGGCGCGCCGGAAGAGACTCGAACTCCCGACCTTCTGATTCGTAGACGGAAGGTGAAAATTATTACAAAATTGTAACAATTAGGTGTTTCTGTTTGTTTTATGTTTTCTTCCCCGAATTTTTTGCGCTAAAGGATAAATATAGATACATAATTTATTGCATTAGAGAAGCATTGGCTCATGACCTTTTTAGGTCAGAGCCAATGCTTCTCTTTTTTTTTTGTGTAATAATATATTGCTATAAGATTAAAAATAATTGCACCGATTTGTTTCGACCCGTTTTGCGTGGTTTCTACTGAATGGAAGTCATCTCGACGGGTGGTTTCAGCATATCAAAAAAATGTGATATACATTCACATTTGCGACCGTTTTCGACATGGTAGATATGCTATAATTCGCAATAGCAATCGAGGTGTATGCAGTGAAAAGTTTTGAAGAGATTGCCGGAGTTTGGCTTGAAAGCGAAATATTCGGCAAACAATACTCTTATAGAAAGGGTATAGAAAAAGACGTTGAACATCTAATAAATTACTTTGGGACAAGAAACTGTGAAGAAATAAAAGGAATGGACGTTGATAAGTTTATTCAATATGAAACCGAAAACGTCAATCCAAACACAGGAAAACCTTTTTCAAAGCGACTAATGAAGGCACATTTATCAGCTGGTTTGAACATTTATGACTATGCTTTAGAAAACGATCTGATAGATTGTCGCAATCCATTTGACAGAAAAAAGAAAAAAATCCCGAAAAGCGCTCCTGTTGAACAGCGTACCCCCATAGACGATGAACAAAAGGAAATGGTTTTAAGGGTGTATCATCGAGCGCAGATAGCAGCAGTAATAATGCTGTATTGCGGATTAAGACGCGGAGAGATTATTCCGCTTGAATGGTCAGATATAGATTTACTAAATAAAAAGATAGCTGTTATAAAATCGGTTGAGAGAGTTGACAGCAATAATTTTCGCGTAAAAGGTCACACAAAAAACGGAAAAGACAGATATATTACTATACCGGATAATATTATTCCTTTAATAAAACTCGAAAAATTCCAATCAAACGGAAAAAAACTTATCTTTACACAAAAATGCGGAAAAATGCACACTGTTGGTTCTTGGCAATCAACTTGGGAAAGCTACCAAAATACACTTAATTACGAATACTACTGTCAGCAAATGAGAAACGTCGGGCGGGTTCCAAAGCCTTATAATTCTCCAACAGGAATACCGCAGTTATTACAGCACTTTACTCCTCATCAACTAAGACATACATATTGTACAATGCTTTATCATGCTGGTGTTGATGCTTTAAAAGCATCAAAGCTCATGGGACACTCAAATGTTCAGATTACTTTAGATATTTACACACATCTCGAACAAAAATATAGAACGATTGATATTTCACCATTTAATAATTATGTAAGAAATGATGTTGCAAATTTAGTTATTCCAATGACTAATATGGCTTAAACGATTATGCAATGCAATCGTTTTTCCAATTATATAATAAAATGGACAAATTGTCCACCATAAACCGTTAAACACAGGCTATCCGAAATCTATTTTACACGGATAGCCTGATTTTTTTGAAAGGATTAGATTAAATGGAACAGATTAAGAAACCAACCATCATTTGCATCGCCAATGAAAAAGGCGGTGTGGCGAAAACGACCTCTGCGATCAACATTGCCGCAGGGCTTTCGCTCAGAGGAAAAAAGGTGCTGCTTATTGACATTGACAGCCAGACGCACCTGACAAACTGGCTTGACTTCACCTTTGACGGCAAGCCGACGATTGCGGAGCTGATCTATCAGACGGTAGCTCAGTTCCCTATCAATCACGATGATTTTATCAGGCACAACGAGAAGCTCAACCTTGACTACATTCCCGCAACGCCGATGCTCGCGGGAGCCGTCACAACGCTTCACGCCGACCAAACGGACGAAACAACGGTGTTTACCCGTATATTCTCCGACAATTACTTTGTAAAATACGACTTTATTATCATAGACTGCTGTCCGTCGCTCGATCTTAGGATTACCAACGCGGTGATCTGCTCAGATATTCTTCTCATTACAGTGCAGGCTGATCCGATTCCATATCAGGGAACCGACAAGATGTTAAAAACACTTTTGCGTATGAAGCCTACGGCAAATATTGGCGAAGATGTTTTGATTTTGCCAACTATGGCGATGAATATTCAGGTCAGCAAGGCGGTGTTGGAAGCAATCCACACGAGCTACGGCAGCATGGTTCTTCCGGCAATTCCGTTTAGAGCTTCGGTGAAGAACTCCTCCGCCGAGAAAACGGTGTTGGTAAAACGACGCTCGGACGACGTTGGCAGGGCTTATATGAATGTCGTTGACGTACTGATTGGGGGTGAACACAATGGCTGAAATCGAAAGACGGTTTAAGTGCAACTGCAAGGAAGTCAGTATTACCCACAACGGCATTTCCTATCTTGTGATTTGCGGCAAGCATATCAACGGCGCTTACTGTGCCTTTCCGAAGTTGAATGTTGCCGTAGAGCTGTCAGGTTATGACGGCGACTATGGCTACAACGAAAAGAAACTGCACCTTGCCTTTACCGGCAAAGAGGATTGCATAGGCAATGATACAGAAACCTTATGCGCACTCGCACATCTGATTACCAACATCATTCGGGAGCTTCCCGATGTGCTGCCATTTTAGGAGGTGCGACCATGCCTAAATTCAACATCAAAGCACAGGCAATTCCAACGGTAGCAAGCGCCTACGCCGATGTAATCGGAACAACAGACAATCAGATCGTCGAAATCCGAAACGAGCTGATTGTTGAGGATAGCAACCAACGCTTTCAGATTCACGACGAAACCATTGAGCAGCTCGCGGAGTGTATTGCAAAGGACGGACAGTTAAGCCCGTGTATCGTTGCTCCCCTTTCCGACGGAAAATATGAGCTGATAGACGGCAGACATCGCCGCAGAGCGGTTATAAAAGCAGGGTTGCCCACAACCAAATGTATCATCAAAACCAACCTCACAGACAAGCAGAAGCAAACCATTCGCCTGACAAGCAACCTTATCCGCAACAATGACTATCTTCCGTCTGAGCTGGCTTTTGCCTACAAGGAGCTTTCCGAATTGGAGAAAATGAAAACCATATCCGAGGAAACTAACCTCAGCAAAAAGAAGATTTACCGTTACATCAGACTGTCATATCTGATTGAGCCGTTTCTGAATAGAGTTGACAGCGGGACGATTCCTATTATCGCGGCAGTTGAGCTGTCGTATCTCACGGAACAACAGCAAAAATCGCTGTTTCAATTCCTGCTGAACCATTCCGATTGCAGAATCAATACGGTGAACGCACGGCAAATCAAAGAGAATCCGGACGATTTGGAAGCGGTGTTTTACGGAAAAACAGCCGATTCCGAATTGAATAAGGAGCTTGCGAATAAGGCGTTGAAACCGTATCGGCAAAATCAGGAACCCGAAAAAGTGGACAAATTGTCCACTCCGGAAGGAAAAACCGTTGAGACGCAGGATACTCGCTCACCTGTAAACAGGTCTGCAGCTGTCAGAAATCCATCAGAGCTTATGTATCAGAACGCGGAAGGCAACGTATTACCGATTGCCGATATTGAGCTGAAAACCCTTCTAATCATCTGTGAAGCTGTGATTGAGAAAACGCACATTGATTATTACATCTTCCGCCGCGCTTATGATTCAAGAGAAATACTGATTCATTGGAACGATGAATACATCAAGGTTTCCGACAGCAGTTGCGGAAAGGTTAAGGGCAAGGTCGTTGTTATGGAGTGGAACGCAGCTAAGCATATGTTCCGTATCGTCGTCAACGGAAAAGACTACATCATGCTTCACAAAACGCTCGAACAGGTCTTGCGGAGATACATCAGAGAACAATATACACTTGACCGTATTCAGTCGGTCATAAAGGAGAAACACTAAACCATGAAACTTGAAATCATTGACAGAAATTTTGAATTACATCACGCCTTTGAGGAAACCGCAAAGAGCGTTGAAGCTGAAATAAACGCTAACCGCCGAAAAGACATTATCCGTCGCTTTTCCGTTACAATGGGATTCATCGTGACGATTTGCTCTGCGCTGACGATTGGTGCGGCGATATTCCTGTCCCCTATCGTTAAATGGTGGGCGTTAATTTTTAGCTTTCTTTGCGTTCTTGCCTACGCTCTGATTTTTGCTTTTGTCGATATTGCTCCGAAAAAGGATATTGATGCTGCAATCAATAAAGCGGAACACGAACAGCACGGCGATGTTTTTGACATTATTCAGGAGATAATTGCACGGAATATTAAATCCGTAGAAGTCAGCTCTATCTCAACAGAGGAAGCGGTTACTACGCTTGAAATGTGCTTTGAGTGTCAGGAGGGCTACTTCGATATGCAGACATATTTTTTAAAGCCGGTTCTGCACATCACAAGAGATAAAAACCAAGCGGGAATCTTATCCGTCGATTTGAAATCAAACACGGCAACCTGTTATTACAAGGACGCTGTGACATCAACGGAATCGCTGGAGGTTCCCGAAAAAATCGTTTGGAAAGGCAGATAAGCAATGCAAGTAACATCAACGCGCGTCAGGCTGCTTCGAGGGAAAGGGATTTATGCTATCGCGTCGGTGACGATTGATTATGAACTAACGATCAACGACATTAAGGTTTTTCGTCAGGGAGCCGATTTCAACCTCCGGTTCCCCAACACGGAAAACGCGAAGCAGAACAATCAGTTTTCCATTCATGCCGACGAACACATCTATAAAGAAATCAAGGCTGCAGTTTTAAAACAAATCAACAGCCTGTTATAGAAACAAGAAATATTCGTGCAATGTATTGATTTCTTTGTGCAAATGCAGTATAATATGAATATACTATATTAGGAGTTGATACTATGGCAGGCACTACTTCAAACATCAGCATCAGAATGGACGCAGACTTAAAAGCGGCTGCTGAAGCGTTGTATTCGGAGCTGGGAATGAATTTATCAACCGCTTTCAATATCTTTGTAAGGCAATCTCTGCGAGAGGGCGGCATTCCGTTCAAAATCACCACGGATGTTCCTAATCGCGAAACGATTGCCGCAATGTTGGAAGCAGAAAGGATTGCGGCTGATCCGTCGGTAAAAGGTTATTCCGACGTTGATGAACTGCTCGCGGAGTTGAATTCATGAGTAAATACACGGTTAAAGCTACGTCGCAATTCCGAAAGGAATATAAACTGGCAAAGAAACGCGGCAAAAACACCAAGCTGCTCGATGATATTATCAGAAAGCTTGCCAACGGTGAGAAGCTGCCAGATAAAAACTACGACCATCCGTTATCAGGAAATTGGGAGGGACACCGTGAGTGTCACATACAGGCTGATTGGCTGTTGATTTATTATCTCAAGGATGACGTTTTGGTGCTAACCTTATCCCGAACAGGTACGCATAGTGATTTGTTCGGAAAATAGAAGATTATATATTTATGTCCTATGGTAACTATTCAGCACCCCACCCCAAAAACCTGATTGGTCTGACCTGATAAAACCATCTTAACCGCGTGATAAGAATCAAACCCGTTTTTGCGGGCGGTGCTGATGAATGACATTAAAC
>NZ_JAHLQB010000077.1 GCF_018918205.1 Lachnoclostridium sp. MSJ-17
TCTTGTAGTACACGCCCGGTGAACGGACGAGCTGTGATACAATGACGCGCTCCGCGCCGTTAATCACGAAGGTGCCGCTGGGAGTCATCAGCGGGAAGTCACCCATGAATACGTTGCTTTCTTTGATTTCGCCTGTCGATTTGTTGAGCAGACGCGCGGTCACTCTGAGCGCGGCGGAGAACGTGGCGTCTCTCACCTTGCATTCGATGACACTGTAGTTGGGATGGTCGACATCGAGCTTGTAGTCAATAAAGTCGAGCACAAGGTTGTCCTGGTAATCGGTGATACCGGAGACGTCCCTGAAAACCTCCTTAAGACCTTCCTCAAGGAACCACTTGTAGGAAGCCTTCTGAACCTCAATAAGGTTCGGCATATCGATTACTTCATCAATTTTGCCGAAGCTCATGCGCTCGGTATTGCCCAGCTTTACGGGTTTGACATTAACCATATGCGTATCCACACTCCTTCTTTTTTTCTCGTCACAACGGGGGGCTGAAAGCGGCTGAGAACACCGCCCGAAAAAACCTACGAAAAGTCACTTGACAGATTGGATTTTTTGTGATAATATCCCCTTGTTAAAAGGTTTTTTTCAGGAAAAATCCGAGGGTTTCGGTACATAACCCCATTATGGTACATTTTACTATTTTACTCTCCCGAAGGGTAGTTGTCAAGTGTTTTTGACAGATTTTCGATAATTTTTTAACACTTTTTTAATTGTTAGTGCTCTGTGAGAATAATTTGCTCACGGAGTTTATTTTTTTGCCAAAAAGATACGCCCGACAGCGTGTATGGAAATAAAAGAGGTTATCCTCCGCCGGCCTGCTTCGTTCCGGCAAATCCGCCGCCTTCCTCCGAGGCAATTGACAAACCGCTCTGAAAAGGGTAAAATATACTATTGAAAAAGGATACTCATAAGGAGGATTTTATGCCCGTATACAAAATCGCCGAACTGCCGGTTCTGATAAACCCCGTCACTTCTCAGACCGAAAAGCGCCTGCAGCCGTACCTCTGCGACAGCGAGGAGTATGAATTTGACGCGTCGGTCAGCGAGGCGGAGATCGCCGATTATATTGAAAAGAGCGGCACGCCCTGCCTGCCCTATCTTGCGGAGGACGCTCTTGTGCTGACCAACATCAGCCGTGCCGTACTCAGCGGCTACAACGGCTTCTTTTTCCATTCCTCCTGCCTTGAGCTCGACGGAGATGGATATCTGTTCACAGCTCTCAGCGGCACGGGAAAATCCACCCATACCGCGAACTGGAGGAAATACTTCGGCGACAGGGTCACGATGATAAACGACGACAAGCCGCTTATCCGCAAGATCCACGATAAATACTATGTCTGCTCGACGCCTTGGATGGGCAAGTCTAACATCGGCTGCAACATGAATTCGCCGATAAAGGCGGTCTACGTACTCAAGCGCGGCGAGGAAAATTCAGCCTCAGTCACGACGCCCGCAAAGCAGATACGTCAGCTCATGGAGGCAACCCTGCTCCCGAACAGCAAGGAAACAATGGTGAAGCTGCTGACGCTCTTCGACGACTTGTTTTTGCGCGTAAAGCTCATCGAGCTTTACTGCACGCCCGATGTTGACAGCGCGAGAGTCGCCTATGAAGCGGCTCAGGATTAAGAAAGAAGGAAAAATATGCTTGCTCCCGTAGTAACAGTTGACAATATGCGACGCAGCGACGCCGATACAATAGCAAAGCGCGTTTCCTCCGCGGAGCTCATGCGCCGTGCCGCTCAGGGAATATACAACTCCGTGAAATTCACGGGCAGGGTCGCGATAGTCTGCGGCTCCGGCAACAATGGCGGCGACGGCTACGCCCTCGCGTGTATTCTGCTTCAAAACGGAATCACCCCTACCCTTTTCCGCCTGAGCGACAAGTTCTCGCCGGACGCTCTTTACTACTACCGAACCGCCGCGGGTATGGGCTGCGAGGAAGGAAACATCAATATTCCCGCACCGTTTGAGGGCTATGACATCGTCGTCGACTGCATTCTCGGCACGGGCTTCAGGGGAGAAATACGCGATGATATCCGTTACGCGATCGAAGCGATAAACGCCTGCACCGCCTTTGTCATCTCCGCCGACATAAACAGCGGCATCAACGGAGACACCGGAGTCGCCGATATTGCAGTGAACTCCGATCTGACGGTTTCGATCGGCGCTTACAAGACCGGAATGTTTCTCGGCGACGCGCCGTATTATATAGATAAGCTCGTCAACGTCGATATCGGCATCGAGCTGCTCGACGACCCGTACCGCCTGATCGATTTTGAACAGCTGCACCTGTTCGAGGGCTACAACTCCGAGATATACACCATGGAGGAATTTCTTGAAGCAACAGGCGCAACTCCCGATACTCTCGACGCGGGCGGATTCGTCCTCGAAATGACAAAGACGAAGCGCAAAACGATCGTCGTAAAAACAGAACACACCGCCGTAATCGGCGACCTCAACTACGTCTACTTCGCGGCGGATTACATTCATAATTAAGGAGCTGCTATGCGTAATTTTTTTGAAAAATTCATGATGTTCATGCAGGGCAGATACGGCATGGATCCGTTAAACGGCTTTATCATGGCGCTGTCGCTTGTGCTGTGGACGGTCAACATCTTCGTTTTCAACCGCCTCGCCCACTACATAATAATGGTAGTACAGCTTTTGCTCGTCGCGCTCTTCATTTTCCGTATGCTCTCGCGCAACATCACCATGCGCTCGGCTGAAAACCGCAGATTTAAAAAGGTGTATGAACCCGTAAAAAACTGGGTACAATTAACATACAAGCGCATCCGCGACCGCAAAGACTACCGCTACCTCAAATGCCCCGTCTGCAAGGCGCAGCTGCGCGTGAAAAATATCAAGGGCAGGCACAACGTCCGCTGCCCGAAATGCAAAAGCGAGTTCGAAAAGAAAATATGACGTTTGTGCCGCCCTGCGCAAAAACACTTGACTTTTGACATTTCTGTGATATACTGAAATTACTAAAAGAAGGCTTAGCCTTTGGAAAGGAAGGAACATATGGCTGACGAAATCCTGACGGAAGAAATGGAAGACGAAGCTCCGCTGATCACCCTCGAGGACGAGGAAGGCAACGAAATGGAGTTTGAGTTTCTCGACATCGTTGAATACGAGGGCGAGGAATACATCGTTCTGATCGAAAACGACGAGGACGCCGACGAGGTCGTTATCCTCAAAATCAATCCTGTTGACGATGAAACAGAGGAATACCTCAGCATTGAGGACGAAGAACTTCTGGACAAGCTGTTCGATATTTTCAAGAAAAAGTACGAAGGCGACATCAAATTTGAGTAAAACGGCAGCGACGCACTTTGCGCCGCTGTTTCTTTTTAATAAAAGGAGGTACATATGAGAAAAATTCTTGTTACGGGCGGGACCAACTTTGTAAGCCGCTTCACGGCGGAATACTTTGTCAAAAACGGCGACGAGGTCTATGTGCTCAACCGCGGAAGCCGCAAACAGGTCGACGGCGTCACGCTGATTCAGGCTGACCGCTTTGACCTCACCGACGAGCTCAGGCACCTTCACTTCGACGCCGTGCTCGACATCTGCGCCTACACCGGCGAGCACGTCAACGCGCTGCTCGACGCTCTCGGCGAGTTTGACGACTACATTCTCATAAGCTCGAGCGCGGTATATCCCGAGACCAATCCTCAGCCCTTCACAGAGGAGCAGGAGCTTGGCGCCAACAGTATCTGGGGCGAATACGGCACGAACAAAATCGCCGCCGAACGCGCCCTGCGCAGGCGCGTGCCTGAGGCGTACATTCTCCGTCCGCCCTATCTTTACGGCAAGTACGAGACCGTCTACAGAGCGCCCTTCGTCTTTGACTGCGCGCTTGAGGACAGACGATTCTTCATACCCGAGAGCGACCGGTGGCTGCAGTTCTTCAACGTCCGCGACCTCTGCCGCTTCATGGATATCCTGCTCAACGATCACCCCGAGAACCGCGTGTTCAACGTAGGCAACCCCGAGATGACTTCCGTGAAGGATTGGGCGGCTCTGTGTTACAAGGCGGCGGGCAAGGAACCGGTTCTCGTCCGCGTCGACGACAGCTTCACCGTCCGCGACTACTTCCCCTTCCACCCCTACCACTACTACCTCGACGTAACAAAGCAGCAGGAGCTCATGCCGGAGCTTACCCCGCTCGACGAGGGCATTCAGGAGGAATTCGATTGGTACAACGAAGAAAAGCCCGAGATAAACCACAGGGATTATCTGGGATTTATCGACAGGGAATTCGCGGCGGACGCAGAATAAAACTAACCCAACGCTAACCACTAATAAATATACAAAACAAAACCTGACAATTTTACTATTAAGTCGCATGGGCTGGAAACAAAATTAGGCAAACTAATTCTTGCAATCATCGCATAAATACTGTATAATAGGAGTAATTATGAAATTTGGGAATGGAGGTTTGTAAATGGATAAAAAAACAGTTGATCTGTCCCTTCTCGACGGCGTTCTCGCTGAGTACGCTTCCGTCAAGGGCAGCCTGATTACCATTTTGCAGAACACACAGGATATTTACGGCTATCTGCCCCGCGAGGCTATCGAGCTGATTTCGGAGAAAACCGGAATCGCCACCTCGGAAATCATGGGCGTAGGTACCTTTTACACACAGTTCAGATTCGAGCCCGTCGGCAAGTATCTGATCATGCTCTGTCAGGGCACAGCCTGCCACGTCAACTCCTCGGAGCTGATTTTGCAGACTGTCAAGGACGAGCTCGGCATCGAGGACGGTCAGACCACTGAGGACGGCCTGTTCTCGCTCAAGTGCGTTGCTTGTCTGGGCTGCTGCTCGCTTTCCCCCGTTATGATGATCAACGAGGATACATACGGCAGCTTAACACCCGACAAGACAAAGAAAATCCTCAAGGAGTTAAGGGAGGCGGCGCAGCAGTGAGAATCGTAATCGGTCAGGGCTCCTGCGGTATTGCCGCGGGCGCCGAAAAGGTAAGAAAGGCGCTTTTAGCCGCCAACGTTAATCCCGCCGACGTGTCCATCACGGGCTGTATCGGCATGTGCTACCTCGAGCCCATCGTTGACATCTACGACGATGACAACAACCTCACAAGGCTCGTCAAGGTCAGCGAAAACGACGCTGCCGCTATCGCTTCATTCGTTGAGAGCGGCGACGTTAAGGCTGTTGAAAATCTCGTTGTTACCGACGAGGACAGCGAATTCCTCTCGAAGCAGACACGTATCGCGCTGCGCAACTGCGGCGTTATCAACCCCGAGCAGATCGACGCCTACACAAATGCCGGCGGCTACTCAGCTCTTAAGAAGGCTCTCTGCGAGCTCAGCCCCGAAGAAGTAATCGAGATCATCAAGATCTCGGGTCTCGCGGGCAGAGGCGGCGCAGGCTTCCCGACATGGTTCAAGTGGAACGCCGCGCGTCAGAGCGCAGGCGACGAGAAATACCTCATCTGTAACGCCGACGAGGGCGACCCCGGCGCGTTCATGGACAGAGCGGTAATCGAGTCCGACCCGCACAACCTCATTGAGGGTATGCTCATCGGCGCTTACGCTATCGGCGCGAAGCACGCGGTAGTTTACGTCCGCGCTGAGTATCCGCTCGCTATCAAGCGTCTCAAGAACGCTATCGCTCAGGCTAAGGACAAGGGCATCATCGGCGAGAACATCTTCGGCACCGGCTTCTCCTGCGACTTCATGATCAAGGCGGGCGCGGGCGCGTTCGTATGCGGCGAGGAAACCGCTCTTATCGAGAGTCTCGAGGGTCACAGAGGTATGCCCAGACTCAAGCCTCCGTTCCCGGCTCAGTCGGGCTTCTGGAGAAAGCCTTCAAACATCAACAACGTTGAGACCTTCGCGAACGTAGCGTGGATCATCAACAACGGCGGCGAGGCGTTCGCGGCTATGGGCACCGAGGGCTCAAAGGGCACCAAGGTATTCGCCGTTACAGGTAAGGTAAAGCGCTCGGGTCTTGTTGAGATCCCGATGGGCAAGACGCTCCGCGACGTTATCTTTGACATCGGCGGCGGCATGAAGACCGACAAGCCCTTCAAGGCTGTTCAGATGGGCGGACCTTCCGGCGGCTGTATCCCCTCAGACCTCATCGACACCGTTATCGACTACAAGGCTCTCGGCGCGACAGGCGCTATTATGGGCTCCGGCGGTATGGTCGTCATGGACGAGAGCACCTGCATGGTCGGCATGGCAAAGTTCTTCCTCGACTTCACAGCCAAGGAGAGCTGCGGCAAGTGCATCCACTGCCGTATCGGTACAAAGCGCATGCTCGAAATGCTCGAGAGGATCACCAAGGGCGAAGGCAAGGAAGGCGACATCGAGCTGCTCGAGGAGCTGTGCTACTCAATCAAGGACGGCGCGCTCTGCGGTCTCGGTCAGACTGCCCCCAACCCCGTTCTCACCACTATCAAATACTTCAGGGACGAGTACGAAGCCCACATCAAGGACAAGAAGTGTCCCGCGGGCGAGTGCAGCGACCTGATCGAATACAGGATCATTGCCGACAAGTGCAAGGGCTGTACGCTCTGCGCGAGAAACTGCCCTGTCAACGCAATTTCCGGCACAGTCAAGAATCCCCATGTTATTAACACAGAAAAGTGCATAAAGTGCGGCAAGTGCTACAGCTCCTGCCGTTTCGGCGCAATCGTTAAGGAATAAGGAGGGGTATGAACATGGTAAATTTAACAATCAACGGTAAGGCGGTTCAGGCTCCCGAGGGCTCAACCATCCTCGAGGCGGCGCGCCTTGCTGACATCTACATTCCGACCCTCTGCTACGACGAGGCTGTCGAGGTTTACGGCGCCTGCGGTCTGTGCGTCGTTGAGGCTCAGGGTATCCCGAAGCTTCTCCGTTCCTGCTCCGCTAAGGTAAGCGAGGGCATGGTTATCAACACCGAGAGCGAACGCGTCGTTCAGTCCAGAAAGATCGCTATGGAGCTGCTCATGTCCGCCCACGACGGCGACTGCGTCGCTCCCTGTCAGCTCAACTGCCCGGCTAAGACCGACTGTCAGGGCTATGTAGGTCTTATCGCGAACGGCGAGTACGACGCGGCTATCAAGCTCATCAAAAACAAAATCCCGCTTCCCGCATCGATCGGACGCGTTTGTCCGCACCCCTGCGAGAAGGCGTGCAGAAGACAGAACGTCGAGGAGCCTATCAACATCGCTCAGCTCAAAGCGTTCGCGGCTGACATGGATCTCAAGTCTGACAGCTATCTGCCCGAGTGCAAGCCCGCTTCCGGCAAGACCGTCGCGATCATCGGTGGCGGCCCCGCGGGTCTGACTGCGGCTTACTACCTCACGATCATGGGTCACAGCGTGACCGTTTACGATATGATGGACAAGATGGGCGGTATGCTCCGCTACGGCATTCCCCAGTACAGACTTCCCAAGGAGGTTCTCGACAAGGAGATCGCCATCATCGAGAAGGCGGGCGTAAAGCTCGTCAACAACGTAAAGCTCGGCCGTGACTTCACGATCAAGTCCCTTAAGGAGCAGAACGACGCGGTCATCGTCGCGGTCGGCGCGTGGAAGTCAAGCTCTATGCGCACTCCCGGCGAGGATCTTGAAGGCGTATACGGAGGTATCGACTTCCTCAGAGCCGTTATCCAGGGCAACGCTCCCGCAATCGGCGAGAAGGTTGCTATCTGCGGCGGCGGCAACACCGCTATGGATGCCTGCCGTACCGCTGTTCGTCTCGGAGCGAAAGAGGTTTACGTTATCTACAGAAGAACACGCAACGAGATGCCTGCCGACAAGCTCGAGATCGACGAGGCTGAGGAAGAGGGCGTAACCTACAAGTTCCTCACCAACCCGCTCTCCTTCAACGGCGAGAACGGCAAGCTCAAGTCAGTTACACTCCAGCTCATGGAGCTCGGCGAGCCTGACGCTTCGGGCAGACGCAAGCCTGTTCCGATCGAGGGCAAGACTGAGGAGATCGAGCTTGACAGCGTTATTCTTGCAATCGGTCAGAAGTTAGTCGCCGAGGACGTCGCGGAGCTTACACTCAACAGCCGCGGCAACATCGAGGCTGATCCAGACTTCTTCACCACCGAGATCGACGGCGTATTCGCTATCGGCGACGCCACCAACAGAGGCGCTTCAATCGCTATCGAGGCTATAGGCGAGGCTGACCGCTGCGCAAGAGCCGTTGACGCGTTCCTCAACGGTCAGGCGCTCGACACACGCGTTCCCTACATCAGCAAGCGCGACGAGAGCACTATTGACTACTCCGACCGCGAGAAGAAGGAAAGACTCAATCCGAAGGTGCTCGCTCCCGAGGTAAGAAACAAGAACTTCGACGAGGTTTCTCTCGGCTTCACCGAGGAGGAAGCTCAGGAGGAAGCAAAGCGCTGCTTAGAGTGCGGCTGCCGCGAGTACTTCAAGTGCAAGCTGCTCAAGGTCGCTCAGCGTTACGACATCATGCCCGAGCGTTTCAAGGGCGTAATGCCCCAGAAGTACACCCACGACGAGAACGCATTCATCGAAAGAAACACCGCAAAGTGCATTCTCTGCGGTCTGTGCGTGCGTTCCTGCCGCGAGGTAATGAACCTCTCCTCTATCGGACTGCTCGGACGCGGCTTCACCACCGACGTTTCACCGGCGTTCTCGCTGCCGCTTGACCAGACAAACTGCAATAACTGCGGTCTCTGCGTTCAGCTCTGTCCGACCGGCTCGCTGACCGAGAAGTTCGCACTTGAGAAGCAGGTTCCGCTCAACGAGGAATACACCGAGGAGTTTGTCGACATCAACGGCAAGCAGGCTTCGGTCAAGGTATCTCGCTACAACGGCAAGGTGCTCAGAGTTATTCCCAACGACGAGATCTCTCGCAACAGCGGTCTCACCCGTGATGAGCTCATGGCTAAGGTCATTAAATAAGATATAAAAACATGCCGCCGCAGGTTCTGCGGCGGTTTTTTACTAGCAACAATAAACGGCAGGATCACTCCTGCCGTTTTGCTGTATATTTACTTTCTCTCGCCCTTGCCGTTGGTGATGAACTTGAAGTCCTTGCCGGGGAAGATCGCGTTGAGCGCGATACCCGCGATTGAAGCAACCGCAAGTGGTGAAAGAGTGATCTGTGCGCTGCCGATCGGGAAGCTGACGGTGTCAGCGCCGAGGCCGAGTGCGCATACAAGGATCACAGCCGCGACGATAAGGTTGCGGCTCTTTGTGAAGTCGACCTTATTCTCAACAACGTTGCGAACGCCGATAGCGGAGATCATTCCGTAGAGCACGAAGGAGATACCGCCGATGATGCAGCTCGGGATAGAGCCGATAAGCGCCGCTACGATTGGGAAGAATGAGATAGTGCATGCGAAAATCGCCGCAATACGGATAACTCTCGGGTCATAGACCTTTGTCAGCGCAAGCACTCCTGTGTTCTCGCCGTAGGTTGTGTTTGCAGGACCTCCGAAAAGCGAAGCGAGAGTTGTCGCGAGACCGTCACCGATGAGGGTGCGGTGCAGACCGGGATCCTGAATGTAATTCTTGCCGACGGTAGAACCGATCGCGCTGATATCGCCGATGTGCTCCATCATTGTCGCGAGAGAGATCGGCATGATAGCGATGATCGAGGACGCGATAACCGCGCCGTTTGACCAGTCAATGCCGCCGAAGGTAGTCTTGTTCCAGATAACGGGAATACCGATCAAGCCCTGCTCGCCGAAGATCTGACCGTTTGCGATGTTGTCAACAACAGTCTGAACGCCCGAGAAGTCGAAGATCGGGAGATACGAGGTGACGTTGCCCGCGTCATCGAGAACAGAACCGCCGGAGAAAAGCCACGGAATTGTCTGGATCAGGTCGGGATTCGCCTGAGAGATGAAGTAGAGTACAAGACCTACCGCATAGGAAATCAGAAGTCCGAGAATGATCGGAACGATCTTGAGCATTCCCTTTCCCCAGATGTTGAACACGATGATGACCGCGAGAGCCACGATAGCGAGGAACCAGTTGGTGGTGCAGTTTGAAACCGCCGAAGGAGCAAGTCCCAGACCGATCGCGATAATGATCGGACCCGTTACTACCGGCGGGAAGAACTTCATTACTTTATGTACGCCGATAGCGCGGATAATACCCGCGAGAATGAAATAGACAAGTCCCGCGCATGCTACGCCGAGACAGGCGTAGGGCAGCATAGAATTCGGGTCGGCGCCTTCGGGTGCGAGAGCCTTGACCGCGGCGTAACCGCCGAGGAACGCGAAGGAGGAACCGAGAAACGCGGGAACCTTAAATTTTGTGATGAAGTGGAAAAGCAGGGTACCCAGACCCGCCATGAGAAGGGTTGTTAAAACGTCAAGACCTGTAATCATCGGCACGAGGATAGTTGCGCCGAACATGGCGAACATATGCTGAATGCCGAGAACGACCATTTTAGGCTTTCCGAGTTTACGGGCGTCATAAATAGCTTGTTTGTCCATTTTCCTAAAAACCCCTTTTACCGTAAATAAGGCAGCCCGGCCTAAGCTGGACTGCCTATTTAATCATTGAAAGAAATTACTCGTTGATAGCGATAACTGCGCCTGAGCCTACAGTTCTGCCGCCCTCACGGATAGCGAAGCGGAGACCTACCTCAATAGCGATAGGAGTGATAAGCTCAACGTCCATCTCAACGTTATCACCAGGCATGCACATCTCTACGCCCTCGGGAAGGGAGATGGTGCCGGTTACGTCAGTGGTTCTGAAATAGAACTGGGGACGATAGTTGTTGAAGAAAGGAGTATGACGGCCGCCCTCGTCCTTGGTCAGTACGTAAACCTGGCCGCGGAACTTGGTGTGGGGGTGAATGGTGCCGGGCTTCGCAAGAACCTGACCTCTCTGGATCTCAGTTCTCTGAACGCCACGGAGAAGTACGCCTACGTTGTCGCCAGCCTCAGCGTAGTCCAGAGTCTTTCTGAACATCTCAAGACCTGTAACAACAACAGTTCTCTTCTCTTCGGTAAGACCTACGATCTCAACAGACTCAGAAGTCTTGATCTGGCCTCTCTCAACTCTACCGGTAGCAACAGTACCACGACCGGTGATGGTGAATACGTCCTCGACAGGCATAAGGAAGGGAAGGTCAGCCTTACGGTCGGGAGTAGGAATGAACTCGTCAACAGCAGCCATGAGCTCGTGGATGCAAGCATACTCGGGAGCCTTGGGATCCTTGGAGTCGCTGGTAAGAGCAAGATAAGCAGAACCCTTGATGATGGGTGTGTCGTCGCCGGGGAACTCATACTCGTTGAGGAGGTCACGGATCTCCATCTCTACGAGCTCGAGGAGCTCTTCGTCGTCAACCTGGTCGGTCTTGTTCATGAATACTACGATGTAGGGTACGCCTACCTGACGGGAAAGCAGGATGTGCTCTCTGGTCTGGGGCATAGGACCGTCAGCAGCGGAAACAACGAGGATAGCGCCGTCCATCTGAGCAGCACCGGTGATCATGTTCTTAACGTAGTCAGCATGTCCGGGGCAGTCAACGTGAGCATAGTGACGGTTAGCGGTCTCGTACTCAACGTGAGCGGTGTTGATTGTGATACCACGCTCTCTCTCTTCGGGAGCCTTATCGATGTTTGCGTAATCAACGAAAGCAGCGTCGCCCTCAAGAGCGAGAACCTTTGTGATCGCAGCGGTGAGTGTGGTCTTGCCGTGGTCAACGTGGCCGATAGTACCAATGTTTACGTGCGGCTTATTTCTTTCGAACTTTTCTCTTGCCATTGGAAAATTCCTCCTTAGTATTTGTAAATGGAATCATTTACAATATATTTTAAATTATTGTACCAATTTTTTATATAAAAATCAATACCTAAACTGATTTTTTTTGAAGGCAGCGGTCATAAACGCCTGAGTTTATGCCGTTTTTAGTCCTTCTTGCGGTCGCTCATGATCTTCTCGGCGATATTCTTGGGAACCTCGGCGTAGGTGTCGGGCTCCATTACGTACTGACCGCGGCCCTGTGTCTTGGAACGCATGTCGGTAGCGTAACCGAACATCTCGGAAAGCGGAACGTGAGCGGTAACTCTCTGCACGCCGTTGTCAGCCTCCATGGACTGGATCATACCGCGGCGGGAGTTGAGGTCGCCGATAACGTCGCCGAGGTACTCCTCGGGAGTGATTACGGAAACCTTCATGATGGGCTCGAGCAGAACGGGATCAGCCTTCTTCATCGCGCTCTTGAACGCCATTGAACCAGCGATCTTGAACGCCATTTCAGAGGAGTCTACCTCGTGGTAGGATCCATCGTAAAGCTCAACCTTAACGTCAACAACATTGTAGCCTGCTACAACGCCGCTGAGCATAGCGCCCTGGATACCCTGATCGACAGCGGGAATGTATTCCTTGGGAATAGCGCCGCCGACAACGGAGTTGACGAACTCGTAGCCGTGGTCCTTGTTCGGGAACACGTTGATCTTAACGTGACCGTACTGACCCTTACCGCCTGACTGACGGGCGTACTTCTCGTCAACGGAAGCTTCCTTGCGGATAGTCTCCTTGTAAGCAACCTGTGGTGCGCCGATGTTAGCCTCTACCTTGAATTCACGGAGAAGTCTGTCAACGATGATCTCAAGGTGGAGCTCACCCATACCTGCGATAATGGTCTGACCTGTCTCCTCGTCGGTGTAAGCCTTGAAGGTCGGGTCTTCCTCAGCGAGCTTTGCAAGAGCGATACCCATCTTCTCCTGACCTGCTTTGGTCTTGGGCTCGATGGCAACGCGGATTACAGGCTCGGGGAATTCCATGGACTCGAGGATGATCGGGTGCTTTTCGTCGCAGAGAGTGTCGCCGGTGGTGGTGTTCTTCAGGCCTACCGCAGCCGCGATATCGCCGCTGTAGCAGCATTCGATATCCTTTCTGTCGTTGGCATGCATCTGGAGAATTCTGCCCAGACGCTCTCTGTTGCCCTTGACAGAGTTGAATACGGTCGTACCTGCGTCAACCTTACCTGAATATACGCGGAAGAAGCAGAGCTTACCAACGAAGGGGTCGGTAGCGATCTTGAACGCGAGCGCCGCAAAGGGCTCGTCGTCAGAAGCGGGTCTCTCTTCCTCAGCGTCGGTTTCGGGGTTTGTACCCTTAATAGCGGGAATGTCGGTAGGAGCGGGCATGTAGTCGATAACCGCGTCGAGCATCATCTGGACGCCCTTGTTGCGGTAAGAAGAACCGCAGGTTACGGGAACCATTGTGTTATCGATAGTAGCCTTACGGATCACGGTCTTGATCTCGTCAATAGTGATCTCCTCGCCGCCGAAGTACTTCTCCATGAGTTCCTCGTCGAGCTCCGCAACGGATTCGATGAGCTTCTCGTGGTACTCGTCGGCAAGCTCCTTCATGTTCTCGGGGATATCCTCCTCCGAGTAGTCTGTGCCGTCCTCGTTGTGATAGATCTCAGCCTTCATTGTAACAAGGTCAATGATACCGGTGAAATCGCTCTCAGCGCCGATGGGCAGCTGAATGGGAACAGCGTTACATTTTAATCTGTCCTTCATCATCTGAACAACATGGTAGAAATCCGCACCCATGATGTCCATTTTGTTAACGTAAACCATTCTCGGTACGCCGTAGTTGTCGGCCTGACGCCATACAGTCTCAGACTGAGGCTCAACGCCGCCCTTTGCGCAGAGAACCGTAACAGAACCGTCAAGAACTCTCAGGGAACGCTCAACCTCAACGGTGAAGTCAACGTGTCCGGGAGTGTCGATGATGTTGATTCTGTGCTTCTTGTACTGGTGCTTACTGCCTTCCCAGAAAGCGGTGGTAGCAGCAGAGGTGATGGTGATACCGCGCTCTTTTTCCTGCGCCATCCAGTCCATTGTGGAAGCGCCGTCGTGGGTCTCGCCAATCTTATGGTTTACGCCGGTGTAGTACAGGATACGCTCAGTCGTGGTAGTTTTACCGGCGTCGATGTGAGCCATGATGCCGATGTTTCTGGTCTGTTCAAGTGATACCTGTCTTGGCATAAAATCCTCCTATAATCGTTACTCCAAAAAATCCGAAATTGCGGATTACCATCTGTAGTGAGCGAAAGCCTTGTTGGCTTCTGCCATCTTGTGAGTATCCTCGCGCTTCTTGAACGCGCCGCCGGCGCCGTTTACAGCGTCCATGATCTCACCTGCAAGTCTTTCCTTCATGGTCTTCTCACTTCTGGCTCTTGAGTAGGTTGAGATCCAACGCAGACCGAGTGTCTGACGTCTTTCGGCTCTTACCTCCATAGGAACCTGGTAGGTAGCACCGCCGACACGGCGTGCCTTAACCTCGAGAACAGGCATTACATTCTCCATTGCCTGCTCAAAAACCTCAAGCGGGTTGTTGCCGGTCTTATCAGCGATGATATCAAATGCACCGTAAACAATCTTCTGGGCAACGCCCTTCTTGCCGTCGTACATGATGTTGTTGATAAGACGGGTTACTAATTTTGAATTATAAAGCGGATCGGGTAATACGTCACGCTTAGCAATAGAACCTCTTCTTGGCACTTTGCTTCCCTCCTTCACAATAATTGAGATATCATAGGTACTCGAAAGCGACAAACTCCCGTATGCCAACAAGACGCTCAATATATAGAACGTCTGCCGCATAGCAGAACTTAAATATCTTAAGTCAAAAGAGTTTTGTCAATTCCTGTTTAAGAGCTCGTCAGACTCTTACTTTTTCTTGGGACGCTTAGCGCCGTACTTGGAACGGCTCTGCATACGTCCGTTGACACCCTGCGCGTCGAGGGTACCTCTGACGATGTGGTAACGCACACCGGGGAGATCCTTTACACGGCCGCCACGGATAAGAACAACGCTGTGCTCCTGAAGGTTGTGACCAACGCCGGGAATATAGGAACTGACTTCAATACCGTTAGAAAGTCTTACTCTGGCGATCTTTCTGAGCGCTGAGTTAGGCTTTTTGGGGGTAGCTGTCTTGACAGCGGTGCAAACGCCTCTCTTCTGAGGTGAGTTCTGGTTGATTGCAACTCTCTTCTTGGAGTTCCAGCCCTTCAGAAGTGCAGGAGCCTTTGCCTTCTTTTCAGAAACCTCTCTGCCCTTACGTACCAACTGGTTAAATGTAGGCATGTTTTTCCTCCTTTCAAATTTAGTGGAATTGATAAACTTCGCGTCGCACTCCGTTTGAAGCACCCGCAAAAAGGGCGCAGTTATAGAATGCTCCACGATTTACTATTATAAACCATAAGACGCCGATTTGTCAAGG
>NZ_JAHLQB010000044.1 GCF_018918205.1 Lachnoclostridium sp. MSJ-17
TGGTTGAAAACATTCTCGCCAACCTCAGTAAGTATGACCCCGCTTCCGTGGAGCGTCTCAGATACCAATGCCAGGAAGAAGTGAAAGAGATTCACGGTATGCTTCACTTTGAAGACGCCGTTGACTGGCAGGAAAGCTGGAAATAATCAGTTACACAAAAGAAATCACAACCCCTGCGGCGTTACGGAAAATGATGAAAGAAAGTGAAAAGAAAAGTTCGATTCTGTCTGGACTTTTCAAAAATCCGTCTGATATAATAGTGATGCTGCTTGTGGTTACAACAAATCAGGAGGAAAAAATATGACCACAAACAATACGAACACCAACACCAATCACACAAACACACCCCGTAAGCTCCCGAGAATGAGAACGATCCCCAAGGCTTACGCCGAGATCAAGGCGCTTGACAGCGGAACTTCTTTCAGCATGAGAGCGCTGAGAAGAATGGTGAAATCCGGCGAGATGCCGACCGTAACTGTCGGCAACAAGCAGCTGATTAACCTCGATCTGTTGATTCAAAAGATTTCCGGCTTCGATGACGGACAGCTCTGCGGTTGATGTATCATGGCAAATATCACTGAGCGAATGACAAAGGCAGGCGTGACCTATCGCATCAGGGTCAGCGCAGGCTACGACGGTAACTTCACGCAAATCATGAAATCCATGACCTACAAGCCAAAGCCGGGCATGTCGCAGAGGCAAATCAAAGCCGAGGTCAACCGTCAGGCGGTTCTGTTCGAGGAACAGGTCAGACAGGAACAGGCAGAAAAGAAAAAGCGCATTGAGCTGGGGCTGGAAGATGATTTCAGCCTCTCAGCAAAGCGCGTAAAGTTCAAGCCGTTGGCGGAGGAATGGATCGAGCTGATGGAAACCACGCACGAGATGAAACCGGCTACGATCATCCGTATCAAAACCATGCGCGAGCGTACATACAATGCAATCGGTGAGGTGTACGTTGACGTGCTGAACTACCGTCACATCCAAAAATTCATCACGAGCCTTGCGCAGGACGGCGTGAATCAGCACACGGGCGGCGGCTTATCGCAGAAAACGCAAAAGCACTATGTCACCTTCATTTCAGACGTGCTCAGCTATGCGCGCACCTGCGGATTGATAACCGACAACCCGTGTGTAAAGGTCAAAACCGTCAAGACAGGTGCAAAGGAAAAAGACATCTACTCCCTTGATGAGCTGAAAACACTGCTGAATCTGATCAATGAAAAGGCGGATTTACAGCACCGTGTGATGTTCAACCTGCTCGCTTACTGCGGAATGCGCCGCGGTGAGTTGATGGGATTGGAGTTCAAGGACATCGACTTTGAGAACAACACACTGGAAATCGTCCGCACATCGAACTACCAGAACGGCTCGACGGGTATCTATACCAGCACACCGAAAACCAAATCGAGCGTCCGCGAGCTGTATTTGCAGCCGCACCTGACGGAAATGATTCGTCAGTGGTACGATGAACAGCAGATGAATGCCGAAAAGTGCGGCGACCTGTGGGTCAACAGCGACAGGCTGTTCATCAACTGGCGCGGCGAACCGATGCGGCCGTATTATCCGTACAAGTGGCTCAAGGATTTCTGCGAGAGGGAAGGAGTACCGTTCAAAGGACTGCACAGCTTCCGTCACACAGTCGCGACGCAGTCAATTGTCAACGGAGTAGATGTGTCCACCGTGTCCGCGATCCTCGGACACAGCAACGTATCGACTACGCTGAACATCTACACCCACGCCGTCAGAAAAGCGAAGGCAAAGGCAGCGAACGTTATGGCGGGGCTGATAGACGAAAATGACCCGTAATGACCAAAATAATGACCTGAACCGAAAATGAACGGTTCAGGCAAAAAGAGAAGCTCCGAAAATGGCTGACCAAAGCCATTTTCGGAGCGGATGTAGATGGTGGAGATAACGTGTGTTTCGATCGTGCGAAAACTTCATCTCGCTTGCGGCGGCGTGCGAAAAGCCCAGTGTTTCTGCGGCTCTCTCGCTAAAAACGTCACACTGTGACGTTTTCTTAACGCTCGCCTTCGCGCCCCGTTATCTCCTTTTGGATTGCAGAATGAAACACGGACAATCCAAAAAAGAATTGTCCGTGTTTCTTGGTGGAGATAACGGGGCTCGAACCCGTGACCTCTTGACTGCCAGTCAAGCACTCTCCCAGCTGAGCTATACCCCCATGAGAATTTATTCTGTTTTGTTTAAGCCGCGCCGCAGTTTTGACTGCGGCGCTTCTGGTGGAGATAAGGGGATTCGAACCCCTGACCTCTTGAATGCGAACCAAGCGCTCTCCCAACTGAGCTATACCCCCAGACGCAGGATATATTATAGCATACAATTTTTAATTTGGCAAGTTTTTTATTCGAATTTTTTTATTCTTTTTTTCGCGCAGAATGGGAAATATATCTAAAAATATTACAAATGCGCTTATTATTCTAATAAAGACTTGAAAAAATTATTATATTTGATATAATTCTATTTGGAAATCTGTTTCCAAAAAAATTAGAGGAGGAACTTTCTTTGGAAAAATTATTCAAACTCAAAGAGAATGGCACCAACGTCAGAACCGAGATCGTCGCGGGCGTTACGACGTTTTTGGCTATGGCGTACATTCTCGCTGTCAACCCGAGCATTCTCTCGGCGGCAGGTATGCCCAGCGAGGCGATTTTCGCGGCAACTTCCATTTCCGCGGCGTTTGCTACTCTTATTATGGCGTTTTTTGCGAACTACCCGGTTGTTCTTGCGTCGGGCATGGGTCTTAACGCGTACTTCGCTTTCTCTGTTGTACCTCAGCTCGCGTCCCAGGGCGTGACTGACCCGTGGAAGGTAGCCTTGACCGCTATTCTGTTCGAGGGCGTTATCTTCATCATTCTCTCTATCTTCAGGTTCAGAGAGACTCTGGTCAACAAGGTGCCCAAGAACCTCAAGCTCGGCATTTCGGCAGGTATCGGTTTGTTCATTGTTATCGTCGGTCTCAAGGGTGCCGGCATTGTTACCACCGACGCGTTCGCGACTGTAAGCGAGACAGGCGAGGCGGTTGTTTCATCGTCAACTCTCGTTAAGCTCGGCGACGTCGCTTCTCCCGAATTTGTTCTCGCGATGGTCGGTATCATTGTTATCGCGGCTCTCTGGCACTTCAAGGTCAAGGGCGCGATTCTTATCGGCATTATCGCGACATGGATTCTCGGAATCATCGCACAGCTCACCGGCTGGTACCACGGTGTTTCCGTAATTCCCGATTTCGGCAACTATACCGTATTCGCTCCCGTTCAGTCAATGGCTGAGAACACCTTCTTCAAGTTTGACTTCGCTTATGTCGTTCAGAACGGCGTAAACTTCGCGGTAATCGTGTTTGCTTTCCTGTTTGTCGACCTCTTTGACACAGTCGGAACACTTATCGGCGTTGCTCAGGAGGGCAAGCTTCTCAACGAGAAGGGCGAGCTTCCCAGAGTTGGCCGCGCGCTTATGTCTGACGCACTCGGTACCGTAGGCGGCTCCATTCTCGGTACTTCTACCGTTACCTCTTATGTTGAGTCCACCACCGGCGTTGCTGAAGGCGGAAAGACAGGTCTTACCGCGTTGACCTCTGCTGTACTCTTCCTTCTGGCTCTGCCTCTCTATCCGATTTTCCTTGCGATTCCGTCCTTCGCAACTACTCCTGCGCTTGTATTCGTCGGCTTGCTGATGATCAAGAACGTAACCAAGATGGATTTCGACAGCGACATCGCAGACACAGTCGGCGGTTTCTTTGCTATCATCACAATGCCCTTCACCTATTCAATCGCGAACGGCATTATGTTAGGTATCATCACATGGGTAATCCTCAAGGTTATAACAGGCAAAATCAAGGACATTCACCCTGTTATGTGGGTATCATTCGCGCTGTTTGTCGTGCGAATAGTGACCATAGTCCTGGGAGTATCTTCATAAATTTGATTTATTCACCCGTCGGTTCCGGCGGGTGATTTTTTTCCGTTTCCGACATCTTCGTGCTCGCCAGAACCAGCTTGGAGTAATCCAGCGCGGTAAATTTCCGCGAGAGCTCGCCGATGGTGAGCGTGTAAGCGGTGTCGAGATCGGGAGCGCCGATATTGGCGCAGCCGAAGTATACAATATCGTCCTTTTGACCGAATATCGCTTTCTGAGGCTTCTCGGTTCCTGCCTTATCGAAGGTAACGCTCTCCTTGAGCGTCTGAAGATCAAGAAGCAAACATTTGTCGACCTTGTTATTCCCGAGGGAGTGACTCTTACCCCCAGACAAGGTATCAGCTGCAGCTTAGGCAAAAAAGGCGGCTCTGCCGCTCTGAGAATCCTCGGTGCGGGAATGATCGAGGCATCGGGTAAGAATGAATGTGCCGCCATAGGCGGAGATTCTGGAGAAGTAAACGGTCCTATTGAATTCCACGGACCGGAGGTAGCGGCTAAGGGATACAACGGAGGCGCCGGAATCGGCGGCGGCAAAAGCAAAATGGACGCCGATGAGACTACCTACATAAGTTTTTTGCCGGAAAGATCATCGCCGACGGACAAGACGGCGGAGCAGGCATCGGCGGCGGCAATAATCAGATCGGCGCCAAGACCTTCATTTACGGCGGCGAAGTATATGGCGGAGGTGCTAAAGGCGGCGCAGGTATCGGCGGCGGAAATGACGAGGGTACACGCGGCATCCGGATCTACGGCGGAGATATCGTTGCAGAAGGCGGTAAAGGCGGTGCGGGTATCGGCGCCGCCGAAGGAAGCGGCAATCTCGGCGCCGGCATCATGATCTACGGCAGAACAGTCCGTGCAACGGGCGGCGAAGGCGGCGCAGGCATCGGCGCCGGTGCAGACGAAATATGAACGGCGAGATCTATATCGGCGGTGAAAATACAGTTGTCAATGCTCAAGGCAGTAAAGGCGGTGCGGGCATCGGCGCAGGCGACGGTGATACCTCGTTCTTCACATCCGAGGGCGACATGAAAGGCACGATCACCATAGACTGCGGCGATAAAAGCAACATTGAGGCTTTTGGCGGCTATTCGTTTGAGGATGATGAATCCTATTATTTATATCCCGGTTTCAACGGCGCCGCGGCGATCGGAGCCGGTTATGCGGGAAATATGACCGGCGAGGTCTATATCAAGGGCGGTAATATCACGCTGTACAACGGATACTGCGCTGCCGGTATCGGAGGCGGTCAGGAGACGCCCGCTCTTTATCAGGGATGCGAAGGCGGAAAAGTATACGTCAGCGGCGGCAAAATGACGATCTGGGTCAGAAACAACAATGACGATGACACGAGAGGAAACGAGGCTATCGGCTCCGGAGCCAACGACAGGAAGTCAGGCTCCATCTACATCAGCCACGACAATAACCAGGCTGAGTCCGGTGAATCCTATATGCGTGTCCGCTACCAAGACAAGGACAACAACTGGGTAGCTGTCAATGCAAACAAACGCACGTCTAAGCTCCACTCGAGAAGCAATGTGCTGGTAGAACCGTGCGACCATACCGACGGAAACGGTGTGAACGGACTGACCTATACGATCAACGACGACGGTACTCATAATGAAAAGTGCAAATACTGCGATTATAATAAAACAGTGTCACACACAGACACGGGCGATACGTGTGTTTGCGGATATGAGAAGCCGATCTGTACAGTGACGCTGAAATCAGCGGCAGGAAACGCCCGGGCTAAGGTTGCAGAGGGAAACAGGTTTACCCTTATGTACGATGAAGGAGAGATTATTACAGCTAACACGAATCCCCCGACCTATTCTCGGGTAACAGGCTGGACGCTGAGGGGCGATGAGAACGACGAGGTTTATCAACCGGGCAGCGATGTGATCGTTACATCGTATATGACGTTTACTCTTGCTACCGAACCGGTATTGGCAATTGAGACGACCGAAACACAATACGGAAAATCGCTTTCGATTCCGAATACGCAAAAGCGGGTGAAACGGTCAAGTTCAGAGTTGAACTTGAACATAGATGCGATATCCGCAAAGCTTCTTATCGATATATCACCGGTTTTGAAAAGGATGAATTTGGCAACGATGTACCGGTTTATTCCGAACCTGTTACAATCGATGCTCATGCGGGTGAGAATCAGCTGATAATGCCCACGCTTCCGGAAGGAACAAGCGGTATCATCGTGTCGGCGGATTTCATTAAATATCCCAACTGTGTATATCTTGACTCCGGTATAGAGAACGGATATGTTAGATCCAGTAAGGATGAACCGGCTGAGAACGAGACCGTCTCCCTTACCGCATATCCCGATGAAGGTTATATACTCAAAGATATCACCTGCATAAACGAGAACGGCACGGTGATTGAGCTGACAAAGGTCGACGATACGCATTACACCTTCCCGATGCCCAATGATAACGTATTCGTATACGCGCATTTTGACTTCTCCGACAGCGCCGACGGAATGCTTGTCGGTCATTCGCTGAGCCTCAACGGCGGCTCATATAGGTGGGTTGGAAAGAACGGTTACGGCTATGTCGAGATACACGCAGAACGTCTGACCGTGAACGGCGGCAGCTTCACGAACTGCAATCTGAGCGCAGACAATTTCGTGACCGTCAACGGCGGTACTGTCAACAACGATGAAAACACCCGGATCAGTTGCCCGAACGGCACTGTAACAGTCAACGGCGGCGATATCCTCCTGAGATCGGACGGTTCTGCGGTCGACTGCAGCAGCTTTGTCTTTGGCGGCGGCAGTTTTAGTACAGAGGGCGGACGTGACGGCGTTGTCTATTCGCACGACAAGTCGGTCACGCTCAACTGGACGAACGAGAGCGACAGCATTTATGTTGGTCAGTACGGCTTCTGGCAGAGTATCGGCGGCGATACCTACCGATTCGACGGCTTCAACATGACCTTGCAGAAAAACTTTGTCGATCAGGACGGCACCAAATATCCTGCCGGCATCTACTTCAGCGATGATCTCAGATATAAAACCCTTCGTCCCGACATCGACAGGTGGAACTGGCTCCAACAGGAGATCAATGATTCCGATAGCGGCGACGTTATCCAACTGACGAGCGACTGTATCGCTGCTCCCGACGATTCCGCGCTGGTCGTTCCGGCGGGGAAAGATGTTCTCACCATCGACCTCAACGGCTATACGATCGACAGAGGGCTTGCGGACAAGGACGCTGTCGCGGGCGGCAATGTCATCACCAACAACGGTTCCTTGATATTAACGGGTGAAGGTACCGTAACAGGCGGCAAGAACACCTCAAACGGCGGTGCGATCGTCAATAACGGCGAGTTGGGTATTCTCGACACTACCATCAGCGGCAATACTACCACTAAGGACGGCGGCGCGATCTATAACAGCGCCACGCTGACTTTGAACGGCACAACGATTTCATCCAACAGCGCCGGTTACGGTACCTCCGGCAGCGGCGGCGCGATCTCCGCCCATGCGGGTGCGATCACCATTGTTGACGCTGAGATCACGGGCAACACAGCGGCTTCGCACGGCGGCGCGATCTATCTCGGCACAAAGGACGGCAATACTGCCACGCTGAATCTGGAAGGCGGCACCATTACCGGCAACACTGCCGGCAATCAGGGTGGCGGCATCCTGCATAACGGTATCCTGAATGTGAAGGGAACACCTGAGGTCTATGACAACACCGCCCCAAACGGCAACAACATCTATCTGCGTCCTTCCAAGCTGATCAATGTATCAGGTGAACTGACAAGCTCTCTTAATCTGGGCGTCACAAGAGAAAACAACGCAACGGACGTGTTCACCTCGAACCTTTCCTCAAACGGCTCGATTGAATCCTTCTTCAGCGATAACCCCGATTTCTATATCGCAGATAACGGTTCCGGTGAAGCTATTCTTCAGCGGTGCTACGTATTCAGCTTTGACGCAAACGGTGGCTCGGGCACACAGGAGCCCGTCCAGAGCACGACGAACAGCGCGAATCTTCCCGAATGTACCTTTGACGCTCCCGAAAACGCGGCGTTCGTAGCGTGGAACGACAACGGCACGATGAAGCGTCCCGGAGACAGCGTATCGATCGAATCCGGCTATACAAGGACGATTTCGGCGGTCTGGACTTACAAACACTCGATCACGGTCGATCTTCCGTCCAATGCCCACGGCTCCATCGTTCCCTATAAGGATAAAGCATTCAAGAACGAGACCGTCACCATGAATATTTCGGCGGACGAAGGCTACGCGCTCGATTATGTACGGGTTAAGGATGAAAGCACAGGCTTGTTCCTTACGGTACGGAACAATCAGTTCAGAATGCCCGACAGCGACGTAACCATCACCGCGGTATTCAAAGCCGCAACGCCCTATGTCAACGCGCAGGGTGAGGATATGACTCCCGTTCTCGCCGGACGCATCGGCGAAGGCGCGACGATCTGGGCGGATAAATGGCTCTTTGTCGACAGCGAGCTGACGATCAGTGACCGCGTGACCGTACAGGGTGAAGTGAACCTGATTCTCTGCGACGGAGCGGTACTGAATGTTCCCAAGGGAATCACCGTCAACGGAGCGAACAACAGTAATCTGACCATCTGGTGCCAGAAAACCCGCACCGGCACGTTGAATATCACCGATCCCGAATACGGCACCGGTAACGCCGGTATCAGCGGTGAAGGAAGAATCACAAGTGACGCAGGCGATGAATGCGGCGGCGGTATTATCACCATCAACGGCGGCATCATCAACACTGTAAGCGCTACAAACGGCGGCTGCGGTATCGGTACCGGACAGTTTTCCTTTATTGCCGACGAATGCCATATTACCATCAACGGCGGTACCGTTACCGCGGCGGGCAGAGATAACTACAGCGCGGGTATCGGCTGCAAAGAGGGCGAGATCACGATCACCGGAGGCAAGGTGAACGCAAAGGGCGGCTATGAAAAGGACTCGGATATTTCCGCGGCTCCCGGTATCGGTATCGGCGAGGTGAGAGACGGTCTTCGCGACGGCTCCGGCAATGCTGAGACCACCCTGACATGGACGGATGACAGCATGGAGACCATGTCCGTCACCTCAACCGGTTACAACGGCAGTGTCACACTGGATAATGAGTTCGTTGACAACAACGGCGAGACATACTACGGCGAGATCGACGATACCGAAATCCTTGAGCATACGACTCTCCGTCCCTACGACGAAATGGGCGTTACTCTCGCGGGTCATTCCGTCAGCCTCGACGGCGATATCGCGGTCAACTTCTATATGGAGCTGACTCCCGAGATCCTTTCACACACAGGCGTATATATGCAATTCACCGTGCCGGATACCAGCGGGGAATATCAGGCTCAGAAGGTTTATGTCAGCGACCTTGAACCGGTAACTTCGGGCGATAAGACCTATTATCTCTTTAAGTGCAGAGTGGCAGCGAAGAACATGACCTCAGAGATTCAGGCTCAGCTGATCGACGGCGACAATCACAGCATCATCTATACCTATTCCGTCCAAGAGTATGCGGATTACCTGCTCAGTCATACCGCCGGAAACGAAGAATATACGAAGGCGGCTCCGCTCGTCGAAAAAATGCTCCAATACGGCGCATACGCAAAGAAGTATTTTGATAAGACAGATACGCTTGATGATCTCGGTGAGGTTACGATCAACGATCCCGAAACAAAGTTTGATTTGCCCTCCGGCGTGACCTTTGAAGGCGCAACGCTTTCGCTCAAATCCGAAACCACTCTTTCGCTCTACTTCAAAAGCGGTACAACGCTTACATTCGACATGAACGGAAAGACGGTCGAGACCGCAAAGAACGGAGTGTATCAGGTGGCGCGTATCCGCGGAATCGCGGCAGGCGAGCTAAAAAACAGCTTTACTCTCAAAATCAACGGAAATGACGCTGTCACCTACAGCCCGATGAACTACTGTTACAATGTGTTGAACGACGGCAATGAAGATGAGAATTTGGTGAACGTTGTCAAGGCGCTGTATCAGTATTCTCAGGCGGCAAATCTGTATTTCGGTCAGTAGGGCTAACGGATGGGTAAGGAAAAATACGAATGCACCGAGCCGGAAGTCTTCAAATTCCTTACCGTCTTATCAATGAAGGTCACTTCAAAACAGTCAGAATAAAGTCATTTGACGAATGGCTTGACAATTCAGAATAGAATAACTCGGTCAATTATAGGCGCTTCATCGTTTTGGTGAGGCGCTTTTGTTATATACAAGCAAGTAGATTCCAATTCGAGGACGATCAAGGAGTTGGAGGATCATGGCTATCTTACGCGCCGGAGGTTTCGCTATCCGAACGGTCGTCTCGGAGATATTGAGTACACCATTCACGAACAGCCCGAAAGCGTGCCGGTTGAGCAGGCTCCACCAAAACCGGAATCACCTAAACGGGAAAAGCCCGTTCAGGTAAACTCAATTCAGGAAATCCCAGCACAGGCTGCGCCAACGTTGGAGAAACCCGCACAATTAAATACTAAACAATCAAAGACTAAAAAATCAAATACGAAAGAAATCAAAGATAAGATTGATAAGATAGACGCGCGCGCGTACTGCGAGCTGATCAAGCGCAATATCGAGTATGACATTCTTGTCGAACGCTACGGCGCGGAACGCTTAGATGCCGTTGTTGAGCTTATGCTTGAAGCGGTTGTATCTCAATCCCCGTATTGTGTGATTGCAGGAGGCAATCTGCCGCGGGAGGTTGTCAGAGCGCGGCTGCTAAAGATCAACTCTGCGCACATCGAGTATGTTTTCGACTGCCTTGACGGAAACACGAGCAAGGTCGGAAACATCAAGGCATATGTGTTGGCAACGCTGTTCAACGCTCCTGCTACGATGGATGAATACTATCGCGCAGAAGTCAATCACGATTTTTCGTTGCATGAGCGACGTAAGGCGTGATAATTAAACTCAAATCAAAACATAAAGGAGGCTGATGAAAACCTATTTTATAAAAGAGCAGATTCGGCAGTATATTAAATTCAAATGACGATGAAACTATGAAACAGTAAATGTAAAAATTTTTGAATTCATGTGAAATCGTATTGCTAATTGCTATACAAAGTGCTATAATATACATGAAGTAATTTTAGGAGGTTATTGTATGGCAACCAAAACAGCTAATGTTACGGCGAGAGTTCAACCGGAGATCAAAGCACAAGCAGAAGCAGTATTAGAGCAAATCGGTATGCCTGTATCTGTGCTGATCGACACTTTATACAGACAGATTATTATGACCGGCGGTATTCCGTATTCGCTTTCAATCCCGAAAATCCAAACGCTTGACAGTATGAGCTCCGAGCAGTTTGACGCAATGATGCAAAAAGGATACGATGAAGCGAAAGCCGGGAACGGTCTGCCGGTCGAAGATGCGTTTAAGAAAATCCGTGAAGGTATTTGAATATGGAATACTCCGTTAAATTGACTTCATATTCCGTATCTCAGATTCAAGAAACTGTTTCCTATATTTCAAAGGTTCTGCTTGTTCCCGAAACGGCTGTCGCTTGGTCTGACTATTTAGAAAAACAAATAGTGGGACTTAACAAAATGCCCGCAAGATTTCCTCTTGTAGATAAAGAGCCGTGGCGCTCTAACGGAATACGAAGAATGCCCGTGAAGAATTTTATAGTCTATTATTTTGTTGAGGAAAAAACAAAAGAAGTATGGGTTACAGCAGTTGTGTACTCAAAACGCAATCAACTTAACGCCTTAAAAGATATGCCATAAAAATATTATTCTAACGTCGTATTTCACTCACTGAGGCATTCCAGTATGACCTACAAGTTAAAGCTCAACCACGGCGATTTGAAGGCAACACAGGGCGATACGGGACACGCGGAGATTGATATGATTACAAAGTTTTCGCTCACATTCTGGATGAAGATCGAAAAATCAACGCACAGAAGTTTGAAACTGCCTTTTATTCCAACCCTGATTTAAGGCAATCAAAGCCTCAGCAGGAGCAGTCCGCAGCGCCTTCCGTTGATATAAATGCCTTGATCGAGCAATTAAAAAACTCTCCGGAATTGGCAAATGCATTGGCTTCTCTGCTTTAAGGAGAGAAAGCGACCGTTTCTCTCGATTAGCAACGAATTAGCAAAACGCGATTTCTATTAGCAAAAATATGGGATTTTGAACGCCTGCCAATTAGCAAATATTCATTTTATTCAAAGCTGTATTCATATTGCTTTTTTTACGGCAAACGGCAAAAAAGAAAAGCACCGCATACCTCAAAAATGAGATATACAGTGCGTTTTGGCGTCCCGGAAGGGATTTGAACCCCCGACACCCGCTTTAGGAGAGCGGTGCTCTATCCAACTGAGCTACCGAGACATATTCAGTTTTTTATAATAATTATTCAAATTTGGGAAATGAACCATCTTCCGCTTAGGAGGCGAACGCTCTATCCTAATGAGCTACTGAGACGAGTACTGTATAATTTTAACGTAAACTGAGCGCTTTGTCAAGCAAATAATAAAATTTCTACTTGACAAAATCATAGCGGTGTGATAGAATAGTCATTGCTGATACAGTCGGACTGTACGGAGAGATGTCCGAGTGGTTTAAGGAGCTAGTCTTGAAAACTAGTGATCCCGCAAGGGACCAAGGGTTCGAATCCCTTTCTCTCCGCCATTTTATTTAATGACTTTACCGCACGGAGGATTACTCAAGTGGTGAAGAGGCTCCCCTGCTAAGGGAGTAGGTCGCTAACGCGGCGCGAGGGTTCAAATCCCTTGTCCTCCGCCAAACCCCGAAAGCTCGAAAATGGCTTATTTAAGCCGTTTTCGGGTTTTCTTTTTTACTCGGACATCTCTAAATTCTGTTTTGTGTGTTATTTCTGATCTTTATGCGTGTTTTTTACAGTCTGGTCAAATCATTTTTCAAGCAGATTTGCAATGCTATTTAAGGCGTTTTCGTTTGTCTGCTGAATGACGTGAGCATAGATATTCAGCGTGGTGCTTGTCTGGCTGTGTCCGAGCATACTTGACACCGACTTTGCGTCTACGCCGCTTGCTAACGCTTGTGAAGCTACGAAATGTCTAAAGCTATGTAACGCTTTAAACGGTAAATTCTCGTGTTCACAAAAGCGTTTCAGCCATTTATACGGCGCACTTGGATGTAAAGGTTCACCGTTCCACTTGATAAACAACCTATCTGTATTTACCCACTGATCACCGCAAGCGATAGCCTGTTGCTTTTGTTCGGCTTGAAGCAGTTTGATCAATGTTAGAATCTTAGGTTGAATATAGAGGGAACGATAACTTGATTTAGTTTTCGGTGTATCAGTATATACGCCGTAGCCTTGATGATAATTGGAGGTTCGGGAAATAGTCAATACAGATGTACCATAGTTAATATCTTTGTATTCAAGCCCTAAAGTCTCACCGCGACGCATACCGCAATACGCCAAAAGATTGAAAAACAACTTGTATTTCAGAGGAGCTTTATCGTCGATAGCCGCTAGTAGCTTTTTGGCTTCATCAAGAGAGTAAATCTCTATTTCTTTTGTCGGTGACTTTGAAAAAGAAATGTCGCGGCAAGGATTGTCATTTACAATTCCGCTTTTCTTGGCATAAATCAAAACGTCACTGATAAACGTAAGATAATGCTTTTGCGTTTTCTTCGACAAACCTAACCCTGTTTTCTGATTAACACCGTTCCTACCGAGCGAGGTAATAAAAGATTGAATTTTCCGGTATGTCAAATTGCTGACTAAAACATTACCAATTGCCTTGTATGTACGCTGTCTGCATGATTTCATTCTCAATAAGCTGCTGTTTTTTAGCTCATGAGTTTCTTCCTGCAAAGATACCCATTCCTCGGCAAGTTCTTGAAATGTCATATGCTTTTTGGCATATTCAATCTCGTTTTCCTCTTTTTCTAGCTGTATACGTTCCTGCTCCTGCTTATCAGCTTCACGCTGTAATTGTTGCTCATAGTCTTGCTTGGCTTTTTCTTCAAACAAGACCGCCTGTCTGTTCAGCTCCTTTTCGATTGCACGCGGGCTCATTCCTTTTTCGGGTCTGTAGGTCATGCCTTTAGTCTGTTGTTTCCCATTGATATAGCCTAAACTAACCCTGATGAAATAGACCGTGCCGTTTTTGGTTTCTTGTGGCAGTATTGTCATGCTTTATTCCTTCTTTCCGAAAATAAAGCACAAGAATCACTGCCGATATTATAACATGCTAGTGTTTCTAAAATCAAGTCTAAGTTTACCAATACCTTATTCTCGATTTTGACCGAGGGGATTCGGCCTTCTTTTACCAATTTCCTCAATGCTTTAATAGAAAGATCTGTATTGGGATCAGCCGCCTTTATCTCAGCAAAAGCCTTCGGAATCGTCCTCATTCTTACGGACATAGTATATCACTTCTTTCATAATAATCTTAATTTATGAAAGTTCCGAAGAAGCTTTCCGACATGGCTTTTTTACACCTATATTATATCATATTTATGCTCTTAAGTCAAACTAATGTACGACAGTGCGTGCTCTAAAGCCTTGTGTTATAAGGAAAAAAACACACCAAAAAAATTTTCAAATTTTACAAAAA
>NZ_JAHLQB010000069.1 GCF_018918205.1 Lachnoclostridium sp. MSJ-17
AACTGGTTAGATGGAAAACCTTTGACCCGTGACACAGGCATTCCACAAATCATCAAATACATGCGCTTGGAAAGCTACGAGGACGCTTTGTCCAATATTGAATTCAACAGCGAAGAAACCGGCTTGCTATCCCTGTTCGGGGACGATTATCTGATCCGCTATATGCTCGATCTTGAAACCGAGGGCAGCCTGCTGAATGTTGCCGCGTTCAGCAATCCCTTTGACTATAAAATGAAAATAACCGAGAAGAACGAGAGCAGGCTGCGTAACGTTGACCTCTGCGAGACCTTCAACTATCTGATCGGTTTATCAGTCATCCGTCAAAGCAGTGTCACATATTTTAAGACGGTCAAAGACGTTGACGGCGAATACGACGGCGCGGTTAAGCTGGTTCCCGACCGCAGCGGCAAATTCGCCTTTATGCAGATCGAGGGAACCCTGCCAAACGGCGACCGCGCCCTTGTGATCTGGCGTATCGTTACCCCCGATACGGTGGAATCCAACGCGGCGCTTGACGCCTATTTCCTCAAGCACCGCATCAATCCGCAGGACAGGGAGTACGACGTGATTTTTGTCAACGGCGATAATAACCTTGAAAACCTGCGCACAGACAAGGAAATTTGGAAGGTCGTCATGACGGAAACCGAATTCAAACGTCGTATGTTTGAAGAAACAGAGTGATAATAATGGCAAGAAAAACAAAACAAGAACCATTGCGGTTTGAAGAATATCTGATACTCTTCAAATACTTTCTCCGCGTTATCGGGATTGATCGTTTGGCGGATCTGGGCAAGCGGTTGAATTCCCATGAATATGAAGGCAGAAACCAAAACGGCTATACTTATTTTATAGAAGAAATCATACTGTTGACCCAAATCAAGGGCGTGGCGATCAATGAGGACAAGCTGCGTCGGTATGATGAAAACATCTGCCGCCATACCGATATCATCGGCGCCAAACGCGGCGGCGTCAAATGGAAGTATTTTCAGTACATTTCTCTGTTATTTACAGAAATGTATCTTGACAGCTATTTCAAGGATGTCAACGCTTTTTGCGACAGCTTGAACGATTTCAGAACACAGCTTGAAACAGAGAGCTTAGGCAGAGTATGTTTTGAACCGTTCACGCCCGAAAAACTCAACAAGGTCGCGTTCATGTCTGCCACCGGCAGCGGCAAAACACTGATCATGCACGTCAACATCCTGCAATATATCCATTATTTCAAGCTAGCCAAACGCATGAACAGCAGATTGTCCCTGAACAAGATCATCGTGCTGACGCCGAATGAGGGTATGAGCAAACAGCATTTGGGCGATTTGCTGGAATCCTCTTTTTCAGCGGCTCTGTTTGAGAAGGATACCGGTTTTGGTAACCAGCGCGAGGATGTCGTTGTCATTGAAATCAACAAGCTCAAGGAAGACAGCAAGGTAAAGACCGTTGCTGTTGACAGCTTTGAGCAGAACAACCTTGTTTTGGTAGACGAAGGTCACCGCGGCTTGTCGGGCAATATCTGGTACGAATACCGCTCCAAGCTCTCTGCCGAGGGCTTTGCCTTTGAATACTCGGCAACCTTTAAGCAGGCGCTCAAGCCCGAATCCTCGAAAAAATCTGACAGGGATTTGATGGAGGAATACGGCAAATCCATCATTATGGATTACTCCTACAAATACTTTTATTCCGACGGCTACGGAAAGGATTACCGTATCTACAACCTACGTGAGGCGTTTGAAGAAAGCCACAAGCGTGTTTATCTGACAGGTTGTCTGATGTCATTCTATCAGCAGCTAAAGCTGTTTGAAGTAAAGAATGATGAATATAAGCCGTTTTCTATTGAAAAGCCGCTGCTGATTTTTGTCGGCAATCGTGTGAATAATTCCACCAAGAACGAAGATCTGACCGATGTGGAAGAGGTTATTTGCTTCCTTGATAATCTGATTAAGAATAAGCGGGAAACAATAGCTGATTTGAATGCCGTGATGAACGATCAGACCGTTCTTGTCGTGGGAAATGATGCGCATGATTTGTTTTATCGTGATTTTGAACCGCTGCGCGTCGTATTAAATCAGCCGGACGGTGAATTGTTGTATTCCGATTTGCTGAAATGTATCTTTAACTGCGAATCTTCCTCTGATTCTCCGCGTCTGCATTTGGATTTGTTAAGTCAGGTCAGCGGAGAGATTGGTTTGAAAGTCGGAGAGTATGGCGAGTATTTCGGTGTGATCAACGTCGGTGAACCTGCCAAGCTGATAAAGAGCTTGAAGGAAAGCCATGATGATATCGTTACGCACACCAATGAATTTAAATCAGATTCGCTCTTTGAAGCGATCAACAAACGAAATTCTAATATCAATATTTTGATTGGCTCGCGAAAATTTACAGAGGGCTGGAACAGCTGGCGCGTTTCCACCATGGGCTTGATAAATTTTGCTAAAGGTAAGGGATCTCAGGCGATCCAGCTGTTCGGACGCGGCGTTCGTCTAAAGGGATATTTGGGCTGCCTGAAACGCACCAATCAGCTTGATTATTCCAATGTTACGATTCCACAATACATTCAAAAACTGGAAACGCTCACGATATTTGGCATCAAAGCGCAGTATATGGAGGAATTCAAAAGCTATTTGGAAGAGGAAGGCGCGCCCACCGAAAGCAAGCCGGTTGTGGTCAATTTACCTGTTATCAAACGCTATGATGAGTCGAGCAAAAAGCTAAAGGTGATTCGCGTCAAAAAAGGAATCAGCTTCAAGAAGCAAGCAAGACGCTTGATTTTAGATGCTCCCGATGAGGAATTTACGCGTTACCTGCTCAAGAGCAAAACGGTTATAGATTGCCGCAGCAAAATCCAAACGATCGAGTCACAGGATAGCTTTCATATTATTTCCGAATCCGAAGAGCACTCGTTGCCTAAGGAAGCCATTCGGTACATGGATTATCAGCACATTTTTGAAGCTTTGGTTGAATACAAGAATGAGAAGGGCTATTATAATATCTGTATCGAAAAAGACAGACTGGCAGATATTCTCTCCGCTGACGGTTGGTATGCGCTGAAAATACCCCAGACGCATCTTGAAATAGATTCCGTTCAAAAGCTGTTTGCTGCCGAAGACTACGCTGTAATGGTGCTGAAATCGTATATAGACAAGTTTTTCAGATTTGAAAAAAGCAAATGGGAAGCGCCGTTTTTGGAATACCGTGAATTGGAAGAGGATGACGATAACTTTTTTGATGATTACAGCTTTCAATACATCCCCGAAAATTCAATGGATAAAACCGGCGAGGAGCTTGAAAACTTCATAAACCGATTGACTGCATTGATGAATTCAAATCAAGGTCTGGATGAATATGAAAAATCAGGCGTTCATAACAAACTGCGTTTCTTCGATTTCAGAAATCATTTGTATGCACCGCTGATTAGCTTGGAAAAAAGCTCACTGAAAATCCAGATTTCACCGGTCAGCTTGAATGAGGGCGAAAAACAACTCGTAGATTATTTGTATCTTTATGTGCAAAGCAAACCCGGTATTCTCTACGGCAAGGGACTTTATCTTCTGCGAAATAAAAGTAAACGGGGAATGGGTTTCTTTGAAGCAGGAAATTTTTATCCCGATTATATTCTCTGGATTGATACGGATGATACGCAATATATCACTTTTATCGATCCCAAAGGATTACTGCATTTTAACCCTGACGATCCAAAGGTAGAATTCTATCGCACAATCAAAGATATAGAATCACGTATGGCGCCGACGAACAGTGGCAGTAAAAATATCATACTCAATTCTTTCATTATGTCCACGACGAAGTATCCGCAGTTAAGAGAACGGTGGGGAATGACTTTACCACAACTCGAAAGCCATAATGTCTATACGCTTGATAACAGCGAATGCGTTGAACGGATGATTGGGAAGATATTAAATCCTTTGATGTAAATGTAACGGAGAGTGAATATTATTGAAATGAATAGACCGTTTAATGAAATCGAATATAAAAGATTAGAAGCAGAAGTTCGAAATATGATAAATGATGCTGACTATCCAGACGGACATCCATTCCTGGATTTTCCTAATACACCTGAATCAATGCCTGTAACTATGCTGGTTTTTATCTTATACTTTACTAAAAGCAAGGATATGACAGCTGATTTTGTAAAGAAATGTAACGGAAAGGAGAAAGGCGTTTATTCATTTAAGAAGTACAGAGAAGGTATTTCGGAGTTGATTTGGTTCTATTATTTGCTGGTAAGTGTGATAAAAACAAACCAGATAAAACTACAGGATATTTTTGATGAAAACCACATATTGTTAGAAAACAAATCGAAATTCGAGTTTACGTTTTCAATAGCAGATCCGCCTTGTAAGATTGCTTTTGAGGTTAAGTCGTTATCATGTGACCCTTTTGAACGCGAAAACTGCCTTGTTATTAAGGATGGACAAAGTCTGATAAAACCATTTTTTCCGTCTTTAAAAGAGAGTGAATTTCTTAGGAGCCAGACAGAAAGTCTTGTTTTGACTGAAAGTACACACTATAACCAAATTTCGCAGAATATTAAAAGAATCAATAAGAAATGTATAGGTAAAAGAAATAGCAGTGAAAAACTATATGTTTTCGGTACCATTTTTATCACTACTTCAACGTCGTTTGAGGAATTCTATTCATATTTCTTTAATGATGAGTATGGATTATATGATACGCTGAAACGGAGCAATCTTGACGCTTTAATTCTCGCTTCTCTTGATGCGAAGAATGATTGCTTTCTTGATAATTTGTATGAGAATGAGTACATTCAAACGATACTTCCTCACCCATCCGAAGAACTCATGAAAATATGCAAAGGATTGCGATTAGATAATTATATAGCTTTAGGAGATAATATTCTTGAATTTGTAAAAGAGAAAAGTAAGCAGAAGTATGGTTTTTATAAAATCTTCAATAGAGACGGTTTTCTCAATATTATTCCACAGGAAGCAACTGAAGAACAAATTGAACAGTATCTACAAGGATTGAAGAGTGATTCGCTTTGATTTAGGAGGATTATTTTGCTTAAGATTTGCATATGATGGCACTATATTTGAGATGTTCAAAAATTGCGACGCCTAATCAAAGATAAAACGAAATTAAAAACACTGAAATAATTGTTGCTTAATATGGATTTTTCAGAAGAATTTCGATTTCTGTTGCCGATTTCCACGCGAAAAAATGATGCTCTTTTGATGCTATACCAGACGGAAACGTTGGATTTGTTACCGCCGGACGCACAAATTGATGCTCATTAAAAGCATCAAAAGGGCATTTTCAGACCGCGCGCCGTGGCGAAAACACAAAAAGAAAAGTCCGAAAAGTGGCTTGTTTAAGCCGCTTCTCGGACTTTTGGTTTGGCAGGGGCAGTAAGATTCGAACTCACGGCACGCGGTTTTGGAGACCGCTGCTCTACCAACTGAGCTATACCCCTAAATAAAAAATGCTGCGTAGTGAGCCTCGCTCACTTGCAGGGAATATGATACCACAGACACGCGGTTTTGTCAAGCGTTTTTCAACACAAAAACGCCGATTTGGGTAAGAACTTGTGTTACCGCGTGTGATACGCACGTCATGCGCGTTTTACTTTTTCAAAAATCGCGTGTGACGTACCTGATTCTCGCACGTCATTGTCGTGGTCTGTGACCAATGCTCGACCGCGTTTTTGCATTCGAAAACCGCACGTCTATTTTCGGCGGCTGCGATGCGGCTGGGTAATAAAGCAGCTGGGAAACGCTCTTGACACGTTCCCTCAGATACGTTATAATAAATATGGACAGAGGAATAGAATTATTATCCCTATAACTTGACAAACGCCAAGTTATAGGGATATTTATTTGGATTATATCTTTTGTGAAATACGGTTGGTAATACACAAAAAATCAAGAGAAATCTTGTCTGGGTATTCGCTGGATATTGACCACTGCTTGTGGTATTGTTGTGGTTACCAAAATGAAGGAGTGATACCATGAAACGAGAATTATTAGACAACGGAAACATCTGGCAGAAAAGCGACGGCAGATGGATAGGTCTGGTGCGTTACAAGGATGAGTTTGGTGTAACGCAGCGCAAGAGCTTTTCATCGAAGAAGAAAAAGACACTGCAGGCAAAGATGACGGACTATGTCAAGAACTTCAACGAACAAGTTGCTGACTCGGATGAGTCGCGGAAACCTCTCAAAGAGAGCATGAAAAACTGGCTTCGCGTGTACAAATACCCGGAAGTGGAGCGAACGACATATGACCGATACGAGTGCACAGCCGAGCATCAGATTTATCCCTACATCGGCAACAAACCTGTCGGCGACGTCACGCCTGCCGACATCAAGAAACTGCTTACCAAGCACATGAACGCCGGATACGCCTTCACAACGAGCAAGAAAGCTTACTCACTGTTAAAGATGTTCTTCAAGCAGCTATATCAGGAGGGCGCGATACTGAATAATCCGATGGCGTTGATCGACATGACGAAGAAGGACAACTACCTTGCCGCGCAAAACAAGGAGAGCAAACCGCAGTGCGATATGGTGGTAGTGTTCACTGACGAGGAGCTGGAGCTTATTAGGGAAGAAGCCTTCAAACGATTCGCTAACGGAAAGCCAGTTTATCAGCAGTCGGCGGCATACTTCCTGATGCTCAACACGGGGCTGAGGGCAGGGGAGTTGTGCGGAATCATAAACAGCGATATTGATCTCGAAAATCGTGTCATACATCTTCAGCGCGGAGTGAAGGAAGTCCATGTCAGAGACGGTCTTGAATACGTTGACAAGCTCGAAATTAAAGTCGGCAAGCTGAAAAGCAAAACAAGCAAGCGTGACGTACCGCTTAATGACACAGCGATAGAGATGATAAAGCGCTTACGCGAGGAAGTGTACCTCGGCGAGGACAAGCCCTTGATACCGGACGAGAACGGCAACTTCACCAATCCGAGAAATATGCGAAATCGGTTCTACCGCATACTCGACGCGATAGGGTTGCCACATAAGGGACAGCACACTTTCAGGCATACCTTCGCTACACGGTTAATCAACGGCGTGAAGCAGCCCGACGGCAGTGTGAAATCATTATCAGTAAAGCAAGTGGCGGAGCTACTCGGACATACGACCTCGGAAATAACAGAAATCTACTACGTCAAGCGTGACACAACAAGGCTTGTAGGATTGACCGACAGCTTCAACCTGTGATGACACACATCCCCTCGACAACAACGAGGGGAGCCTGTTTTGCAAGTATCACCTTGTGAAGCGCACAAAACGCCGGTGATTATTTGAAGCAGGTAAAAGCGAGCCGTCCTTTGGTGGACGGCCCGCGAGTGACATCGGACGGCAGAGCCGACCGTTGTGCAGTTTTAGGAGAACAAATCCAGCGTTTGCTGAAAGAGTCCTCGGTATTTGCGGCGTTTGTGTGAACAACATTTTTTGGAGGAACATATGGAAGAATACAAGAAGGTTACTATCAGTTTTACTAAAGAACAATTGGAAAAGCTGAATGAAATTATGGCAAAGGAGCAAGGCTACACGCGCAGTTCTCTGGTGCGTGAGGCAGTGGATAACTATCTCGGTTACCGAGCTCAAAATGAGAACGTCAACTATTTGTCTCCAATCATCAGTCAGAATATCAAGCTGGTGCTGTCACGCTTTGAAGAAAACCTGAGTGAAATGCTCTTCAAGTTGGCAGTTGAAGTAAGCAAAAGCAATATCCTTTCTGCCCGTAACTTTGAGTTGAATGATCACGCTCTGAACTATTTGAACGCTGTGTCTGAACAGCTTGCCGCTGAGCATAACGGCGTTCTCGATTTGGAAAAGGCAATAGATTACATTGACGGAGAAGGAAATGGCTAAGATAATTGCTCGTGTCGCTTCCAAAAGAGCGCAAAAGATATAGCCGACCTCATAAGGTATATGGCTACCCGTGAAGGAGTTGAAAAGCTTCCCGACACCAAGAAATACAATCTCTCATCCTCAAAACAGGATGATTTGATTCTTTCTGTGGTGAAGCACTTCCCTCAGAGCAAAAAGTTTCTTGAATATGAGGATTTCTACGCTATGCCTACACGGGAGAACGCCAGTGAATTTCTCGACGCTGTAGCGGAAAGATACGCTGATCGCGCGGATGAATTGAAAGGATTGGTCAACTACATTTCCAACCGCCCCGGCGTTGAAAAGCTCGGTTCGCACGGATTGTTTACTCAATTTGATATGCCGATTGATCTCGATACAGTGGCGGAACGTGTCGCCAATCACGACGGTGTAATCTGGACGGAGGTAGTAAGTCTGCGACGCGAGGACGCGGAACGTCTGCATTTTAATAACGCCGAAGCGTGGAAAAACCTTGTGCGCCGGAACATGAATGAGATTGCCAAAGCCCACCGAATCAAGGTGGAGGATCTGGAGTGGTACGGAGCATTCCATAATACAACATACCATCCGCATATTCATTTGATTATTTTCTCGAAAGGTCAAGAGGGATTTCTCTCCGGGAAGGGAATCAAAGAGCTGCGCTGTGCCTTCGGTCAGGATATTTTTCGCAATGAACAATACAAGTTGGCGACTATAGAAACCGGCTATCGGAATGAGTTGAAAGAGCAATTGGCTGACCTGTTACAGCAGCTTCAAACACGGCAATCTACTCCTAACGCCGATTATTATTTACTGTTGCTAAGAAAAATCAAGGAAGAAGCAGGGCAGCAGAAGGGAAAGAAGCTCTACGGTTACCTGCCGAGAAAGATAAAAAAGCTGGTTAATTTTGCTCTGCATGAGTTTGCCAAAGACGGTGATTTATCTGAAATCTATTCCAAATGGAACGAGGCTAATCGCGAAAAGCTCAGCCTTTATTACGATACAAAAGATAAACCTGACGTGCCTATTGAGAAGAATACGGAGTTAAGGTCGCTGAAAAATATGCTTATCAGAACAGCGTTGAGTATGAATTGTAACGCGCAGATTAATGTGAACACTGCCCGTATAGGATTTCTTTTCTCTATGTTGGCAAAACAAATCGTCAGCAGCGCAGGCAAAAGATTAGACGAGCTCAACAAGATGATGCCCCTAACCGACAGCAAAGAGCAAGATAAAATTCGCGAGAAAAAGTTGGCTCACGGTCAGAAAGAAGGAGCAGACAGCAACGGTATTGGTGATGAAGTCTACGATAGCCAAGCCGCAGAGGGTATCCTGACTATGCTCGAATACCTGATTTCACTCGGTAATCAGGAAAGCGCACAGGAGACCGAAGAAGATACTATGCCGGAAGTAAACTATGACTTTGACAACGCCTATGCTGAATATCTGAATGATGATAATTATGATGAAGATGATGACTACGATGATGAGGAAGAATACTACGGCCTTTCTCTGTGAACAGCGAGGTTAGCACCCTGTTTCGCCGTGTGTCGCCCTGTGTGCGATTTGTTGGGGCAAGACGGGTGTGTGCCCGACCGGATTGTTCGCGCGGTGTTGGGCGTTAGTTGCGGTTTGTGAGCAACAACCCGTTTTGTCAGGCGTAGCAGTCATATCCATATTTGCCTGTAGCAGACGCCCTTTTTACTATACACGTAGTGTATAGTAAAAACCGAGCGATAGGGCTGTTCAAAATTTGCGACGCCAAACAAAGAAAAGCAATTTCTTTCGTTACTGAAGACGCCTGTTGCAGAGTGAAATGTATTTTTCTCCCCTGTTTCACCGCGTGTCGCCCCGTGTGCGAATTGTTGAGCAAAGACGGGTGTGTACCCGTCCAGATTGTTCGCGCGGTGTTGAGCCTTTGTCGCAGTTTGTGAGTAACAGCCAGTTTTGAGAGGCATTTGAAGGTCATGTTTTCGCTCACCCAAAAAAGAGATTATAGTAAAAAACGGTACTGCGAGCAAAAAACACCCTGTTTCGCCGTGTATTACCCTGTGTGCGATTTGTTGAGGAAAGTAGGGTAAGTACCCGACCAAATTGTTTGCGCGGTGTTGGCGGTTTTTGGACGCATCTCATTTTTGGCGGCGCTATAACAAAGAATACGCAAATAATTCCGCCGAGTCTTATGATAAATTTTGCCAAGAAACACTTGACAAGCTCGTCGATAGGTAGTAGACTATAATTGTCGAAATGATGTAGACAAAGGAGATGAAGCAGTGGAAAATTATACACTTGGGGCTGTAGAAACGAGGTTTGCGGACATCATTTGGGATAACGCTCCGCTCACGACGAACGAGCTGATCGCCCTTTGCGAAAAAGAGCTCAACTGGAAACGCACCACTACCTACACAGTGCTAAAACGGTTGTCGAATCGCGGAATTTTTCAGAAGGACGGTAAGCTTGTAAGCGTAAAAATACCGCGCGAAAGGTTTTACTCGATGCAGAGTGAGAACTATGTTGAACGTGCCTTCAACGGCTCACTTCCAAAATTCTTAGCCGCGTTTACGAGTGAGCGCAGATTGAGCAGGGAGGAAGCGGAAGAATTAAAAAGGCTGATCGATAGCTTGTCGGAGGACTGAGATGAACATTTTTATCGCAACTCTTCTTCGACTCAGCTACTCGGGTGGCTTTGTTATCCTCGGTGTGATGATTTTGCGGCTTTTGCTGAGGGGAGTGCCGAAGCAATCACGACTGATTATGTGGGCGTTGGCGGGATTGCGTTTGAACGTTCCTCTTTTCGTGCCGTCTGTGTTCAGCATCGTACCGGAGCCTGAGCGGTTAATTGCTTACGGCGGAATCATACGGCAGTCAAGCTCATTCCCTACGAAAACACTCATTTCCACCGAGCTTTTGTTTTTCGTGTGGATATCAGGAGCCACGGCGATGATTATCTATATGATTGTCAGCTATCTTCGTCTGCGATGTAAGGTCAGAGAAAATATCCCCGATGAAAACGGAATGTTTGTGTGTGACCGCATCGGCTCGCCGTTTGTGTTGGGAATATTTCGCCCGAAGGTATATACCCCTTCAACGCTCGATGAAAACGAGAAAAGGTATGTGCTCCTGCATGAGAGTGCGCATATCAAACGGCTTGATACGCTGTGGAAGCCGCTTGCCTTTCTGATTCTCAGTGTGCATTGGTTCAATCCGCTCGTATGGCTTGCGTATTTCCTGTTTTCACGCGATACAGAGCTTGCCTGTGATGAAAGAGCGGTAAAGTCATTGCCCCTGAAAGAGCGTAAGGAATATTCGGAAGTGTTGCTTGAATGCAGCGCCAAGTGCTTTGCCGTGGCGGCGTGTCCGTTCGCTTTCGGTGAGCACCCTGTAAAAAAACGTATAGAAAGTGTTCTGAGATATAATAAACCGAAGTTTTATCAAGTCATTTTTGCCGTGACTGCGACAATGGCGGTCGTTGTGTTTTTATTGACAACCCCTGTTACAGCGCGGATCTCACGATCGCTCAGTCCGATTCAGGAGCCGACCTTGCCGGTGCAGAGCCGCGAGAATACCTTTCCGACAGAGGAACCCACAGAGATGATCACCGAGCCTCCGACGGAAGCTTTCACGCAAGCACCGACTGAAAATGAGGAAATCGAGGAAGTGTATGAATTCGCAGCCAATGACAGTCAGATCTATGATGAACCATACAGCTATACTTACGGAGAGGACAGCTCCGGCGACTCCGAAGGTACCGTAACTAACCGTTGGTTTGAGCCGCAGGAGTTTGACATGGAATCCGCGATGAACAGCTATAGCTTAAGTGGAACCGGTTATTCCGGCAGCGGTGATCTCATTCATAACAGCTACTCGGATAATAATTTTGACCCATACACGGACGCGAAGGTAAACAATGTTTTTCAGTGGGATCCATTGAGCTGATTATTCTAAAAAAGGGTGATATGAAATGAGGAAAAAATATATCTTACTGCTCGCGGCGGTCTGCTGTGCTTTGTTTGCAGGCTGTCAGTTCGGCAATAATACGGAATCCGAAAATCCGCCGCAGACGGAAACTGTTGCGGAACAAACAACAGCTGTCGACAACACGCCTGACGTGCCTGTCGGCGATAAAATCGACGTTACTGAGCCGGTCATCACCACCGACTACGAAATGCTTTCCAAATATGGTTTGAACTTTGATGTTTACGCCAGAAAGCCGCGCACCTTCGACGATACCCTGCAGCACAAGGACGAAAACGACCTCTATATCACGGACAGGATGTGCAACTCCTTTGACTACTTTACCACCATCGAGGCGGTCTATGTTAAGCGCGAAAACCGAACGGTTAACCTGTGCTGTTATCTCGCCGACCGCCGCAGCGAAAAGGCAAAGGAGATAGTTTTCAAGGTCGATGAGGACAAGAAACGAATAACCCCGACCCAATATGTCTGTGCCGAAGGCGATTATCATATGAAGGGATTTTTCTCAAATGAACAGAGCGAAAAACTCGCCTTTGACTACACCGCTCTGAAAAGCGAAGCGGTCGCGAACAAAGCGCGCGCTTTGCTTCATACGCCTTTATTGAACCAAGTCAATACCGTCTCGGATGAAGCGAGGTTGAACAGCGGCGCAGAGACCGACGATATTATGAAATATGTCGATGTTGCGCATATGCTGAAACAGGATATCTCAGAGATTGAGGAAATATCTTATAACGCGTACATTCCGCGCCACAACCGCATAGGGCTGATAAACACCGAGGAGCACTATCACCCGTGGTACTTCTGCCTTTATAAAATCAAGGAGAGCACGGACGTTTCGGTAACGGTAGATAACAGCAAAAACGAGCTCATAATCAAGGGCAAATATTCCGATTACAACACCCACAGCCACACCTACACCGCCGAGATAAACAAGGATAACGGAGTTATGCTTAACAGAGTTGAGAAGAACGGCTCGGGCGATGTGGTTGAAGAAATCAATACGATTATGATCGCAATCGATCGCGAGATAGACCAAAGTGTGTTTGACAAGCTCGTGCTTCCGTCAAAGGATAACTAACGCTCATGGAAGTTTGCATTGATCGGAATACTTGGAAGCACAGTTTCCTGTTCGGCTGCGGCGAGTGTGATATAGCCGCGAAACAATCTGTTTTCAAAAAGTGGGAGGATTATTGGAATGTACCGTGAAGAAATGAAAATGGCAGTAATAGTGATCATCTACGCTTTATTCATAGGCGCGGAACTGATTGCAACCGCTGTCGGACGCTGGCTTGTATTCAAAAAGATGGGCTTGCCCGGCTGGAAGGGAATTATCCCGTTTTACAGCGAAAGCGTTTTGTTCCGCAAGCTCTGGACTATCAAGCTGTTTTGGGCATATATTGCGATCTTTGCCGTGTACTTCGCATTGTGTTTTATAGCTCCCGTGCTTGGATTTTCCGAGCTTTTCAGCCAAACGCCTATAATAAGAGCTTCGTTCTTTATATTTATTTTATTCGCGGCAATAGGTGCGCTTGTATCGGAGTTTGTAATACTTTTTAAGCTGAACAACCGCCTTGCGAGAGCATTTGGGAGGATCCCCGGTTTTGCAGTAGGTCTTACCTTTATTCCGCCGGTTTTCTTTATGATGCTTGGGCTCAGCAGATCGGAATTAAATAATTTGATTTAGTAAATCGGTGGTAATATGAATGAAATAAAGCTAAAAAGCTGGAAACCTGTTATCATATTCATCTGTATTGTTGCTCCGATTGTTCTTTTCTGTTTCCTGATGATATTATCAGGTCGGGTAACTGTGAATCTGAAAGGATATGCGGTTGATTCAAGCGACAATCTTTATATCGGAAAAGAACATAGCATAGAGGTATATAAAGAGCAGAAGCTAATAAACAATATTCCGATACAGTATACCGATTATGCTTTCACCATCAAAAACGGACAGGAGATCGTTCTTTCGGCAAACAATAATACGTATTATCTTGATTTGCAAGGCAACGAAACCCGAAAAGAGAAAGACACACAAACATATAGCGCAATATGCCGAATCAATCATTTCGAGTCGGAAAAAGGCGATGTATATATAAAATCAAATATGTTAGGCTACTACCGAATCATTCGCAA
>NZ_JAHLQB010000047.1 GCF_018918205.1 Lachnoclostridium sp. MSJ-17
CCGTGTCGATGGTTCGATTCCGTCCGGAGGCACCATAAATATGCGGATGTAGCTCATCTGGTAGAGCGCCACCTTGCCAAGGTGGAGGTAGCGGGTTCGAGCCCCGTCATCCGCTCCATTGAAAAAAGACGCTCAAAAAGAGCGTCTTTTTTCAATTCAGTAAACCAAAATCGGAATATAATGCAAGGGATTTGGGTGAGTTTTATGCGAAAGGCGCTTCAAAGCAAAAGATGGACGATAATATCTCTCGCGCTTGTTTTCGCGATGCTCGGCGGTCTTATCGCGCTCGGGGCAATGGTTTATTACAGATTTGATTTTTACGAGAAAAAGACGGTCTTTCTCGAGGGAGAATATTCTGTTGACGACGGAGACTGGCTGACTATTGACCCTGATAAGCCTATTGTAGCCCATGACTTTCATAAGGTAGTGTTTAAGGGCAAGCTTATTTCGGAAATGAGTTTTTTCACCGATATTAATATTTCCACAAAGAATGTCTGGTATACCCTTAAGACTGCTGACGGCACACTTTTAGCAGACCATATATATTTCAGCAGGGAAGAGTGTCTTGATTCTCTGTACGATGCCTATATCTCCAATTCTCCCGAGCCCGATGACCCGATGATTGATAAGGATTATTTTTTTGAGCACTATCCTCTCGGCGTTTCTTTCGATATGGATTTGCCGAACACGCCCGGCTACTGTGTTCAGAACCTGAATATGGAATATTTCAATGAGATGGGCGTTTCAATGGACACTGAACTGGTTTTGGAGCTCAATAACCCGTATCCGATATCGCGCACAAATTTATCCGACAGCCTCGAGGTCACGATGAGCTTCGCTAACGGAAGCTATCTTCAATTCTTTTTTGAATCGTTTCCGTGGCTGCTGTTATTTGTTCTGGTTTGCTTTTTCGGTGTTTTTCTGTTTCCGGTAGCGGGCTTCATTCTCGGCAAAATCAATTATAAATACCTCACCTTCGGAGTCCTTTGTCTGTTTTGGGGTTTATATATGATAGCACAGAGCGTCAGCGAGTATATGAACCTGTGGTTCCTCGACTGCTCGGTTTGTATGATGTTCGAAATACTTCTAAATTATTTCTTTATCATCTCAGTGCTATTCTATCTTCGCGCAAATCTCAAGCGTCCCGTTACCAGAATCATCGCGACAGTCTCCGCTTCGGTGTATTTGCTTATTGTTATCGCGGCGATTGTTTTTCATTTTACGGGAATCGCCGATCTGTATGCTACGACCCCGAATATCTACATCTATACCGCAATCTGTACGGTTATTATCACTGTGCTGTTGATTATTGAATCAAGAAATAACCGGCAGGCAGTGTTCATACTAGCCTCATGGACGCCGCTGACCATATCGATAATTCTCGATGTGCTGAACAGATGTTTCAGCTTCACCGATATTCATTTCTATATCTTCGGAAGCGCGATAACAATGGTTTATCAGATCATACGTTTTATTCGCGACTTGAAGAAGCAGTACAAGGAAGCTATCCGTTATCAACAAATGCAGAATGAGCTTTACGAGGCAAGAGTTGCAATTATGGTGAGCCAGATACAGCCGCATTTTTTGTACAATTCTCTTTCGAGTATAGCAATGCTTTGCAAGATCGACCCTGATACGGCGCAGAAGGCAACCATTACCTTCACCAAATACCTGCGGGGGAATATGGATTCGCTCAAGCAGACCTCTCCCGTTCCGTTCGCAAGGGAGCTTGACCACCTTGAAAAGTATCTTTATATAGAAAAGCTCCGCTTCGGCGACAAGCTCAATATTATATACGATATTCAGTGCAGGGATTTTGAGCTTCCTCTTTTGTCGGTTCAGCCATTGGTTGAGAACGCCGTAAAGCACGGTGTCGGAATGAAGGAGGAAGGCGGCACGGTAACAATAGCCACGCGTGAAACGGAAAAAACGTATGAGGTTATCATTTCTGACGACGGAGTAGGGTTTGATACAGAGTCGGTAAAGAACGACGGACGTTCGCATATAGGAATGGAAAACACCCGCAGGCGCCTGAAGGAAATGTGCAGCGCCGAGGTCAGGATAACAAGTGTGATAGGCGAGGGAACGATAGCAATAGTTATAATTCCAAAGGAGAACAATAAATGAGGATATTCTGTGTAGATGACGAGCCGCTGATGCTCAAAATGCTTGAGCTTGCGGTGAGGGAAGCAAAGCCGGACGCGGATATCACGGCTTTTTCGAGTCAGACGGAACTTTTGAAAGAGGCTAAAGCAACCGGCTGTGACATCGCGTTTCTCGACATTCACATGAGAGGAATGAACGGCGTAGAGCTTGCAAAGGAGCTCAAGGCGGTTAATCCGAAGATGAATATTATCTTTGTCACAGGCTACAGCGAGTATACAGGCGAAGCTATGCAGCTTCATGCGAGCGGCTATATCATGAAGCCCGTCACCGCAGAGGACGTTGAACGCGAGCTTTCTGATCTTCGCTTTCCGGTTGTCCCGAAGGAAAACGCGCTTTTGAAGGTTCAGTGCTTCGGCAATTTCGACGTGTTCACACCCGACGGCGCTCCTGTCCACTTTGACCGCAGCCGCTCCAAGGAGATCTTCGCTTACCTTGTGCACCGCCACGGCAGCTCCTGCACGATAAAGGAGATAGCCGCCGCGCTTTTTGAGGACGAGCCTTATGACAAGAAACAACAGTCTTATCTGCAGATTCTTATTTCCTCAATGATGAAGAGTCTCAAAAAGGTCGGCGCCGCAAAAACTATCAACAAAAGCTATAACAGCCTCTCGGTAAATGTCAGCACCCTTGACTGTGACTACTACCGCTTTGCCGAGCTTGACGCCGGTGCAGTAAACGCGTACGCTAACGAATATATGAGTCAGTATTATTGGGCTGATTTTATGTTCAATGATTTTTAATAATATAAAACAATACCGCTCCTCCGAACAGGGAAGAGCGGTAATTTTTTTGATAATTATTGAATATAAACGATAGCGGTTCTGCGGAACGCGTTGATAAAATGCATGACCGCGGCATAACCGAGGTTGATACAGTATCCGTATAAAAGGACGGTAGTTTCGCGGAAAATTATTCCGATGACAAACAGCGCAATAGTAGCCGCAACGCGGATACAGCCGCCCGAGAACTTCATTTTCCAGGACGGAGCTCCGTTTTTCTTTGCCTCGAAAGCGCGAAGGATATCAATGGCTCCGGAAAAGGCATAAACGCCTAACAGATATATCATCACCCAGAACTGCGATTCGGTGATCAGGCTAGCTGAAAAGATAGCGACATCAAGGAAAATTATACTTTGAAACAGAATGCTTTTTCCTCCGACCATGTGCCGCGCCATTCTGGTGTAATACCAGAGCAGGCGGAAGCCGTATAAAAGCAGCGAGAGGGAGATAATAGCGGCAACGATGATTATTCCGTCTTTGGGGTATTCCAGAAGAATAAGTGCGAAAAGAACAAGTCCGATTCCTTTGAAGAAGCTGATTATACGTTGAAAACTATTCATCTGAGCCAGCCTCCCTTCGTTTCAGCAGCTTTTTGAAATCCCTGATACCCTTAAAGCCCTTGCTGCCGAGCTCAATGGAGTAGCCTGCAAGCCTGTTTCCGGACTGGAAAATTTGATTTGTAACCATGCTTTTCTGAGCCAGAGCGCCGATGATAAACCTGCCGAGGAAGGTATCGTCCTTTTCATCAGCATCTGCGTCGAGGTATTCCTTCTCGATAGCTTCTACGTCGATTTCCTCAAGCTCATGACCGGACAGCTTCTTTCCGAGCTCGCGCCAGTCCTTTGTTGAATCAAGCTGCACAGTGTGCAGAATGCGCTGTATCTCGTCCTTTACAGGCTCGATCGATTCCGTGTCATAGTGTCCTTTCTCGAACTCGGGAATAGTACCTCTCAGGTATTTCAGCGCGTAAACCATTTGAGTAAACGCGCACAGATAATCCGAAGGATTATCCTTTATTATTTCCTCGTAATTGCCCCAGGCGGGAAGATACTTATATCTGACAAAGCAGTAGTCGGGCAGATGTCCGGCTCGTCCGTGACCGAGACTCATGATCGAGTTTTCATTGTTGTAGTAAACCGTGTTGGTATACGCGCTTTTTTCGGGTTCGTCCGGTGAGGAAGGACTGTGGCGAAAGTTGACCTTGCGTTCTTCTTCTCCGTTCTCGCCCTGAATCAATTCAAAAAAGTGGTAGTTTGTGTTATTGATAACGAGCGAGGGCGTACCCGCGAAGTAGCTGTGCGCCCAGGTGTCCGCGAGAACATGCATTGCGATGCCTGCGTCCTGCAAATTTTTACCTTTGGCGCGCCTGACAGTTTTCTCGAGAAGTTCGCTGTTCGGTTTACAGATAAGTCTGTATTTTTTCAAATATTTTTTTGAGCATTTCTGCTCAGGCACAGCGTACAGATCTCCCGGCAAAAAGTGGAACGACGCCCAGATCCGCGTTATATCCTGCAATCCGATTATGTCCGTTCTCGCGTCCATAAGCTCGAGCTGGAGCTGTGTAGTCGCGGCGGACTGCGGCGCATGGAGCTTTGACAGCATTGTTCTGGTGCAGAGGTCAACCATCTGTGAGCTGTAGCCGATAACCGCGCTTTCCTCGTGGGAATAGCCCGCGAGAATTGCCGCGCAGTAGGTTGCGTAGCAGTGAAAATCCTTATTCATGCGCACCTCCTCAGTTCTTGAGCAGAGATTTCAGCCTGATACTGTAAACGATAATTTCAAAAAGTATTATTACAGCGGATATATCGATAACAATATTCACCGATTGGCTGAGAATATTGTGACCGGAGCTGATTATTAAAAAAATCTCAGAAATGATTATAGCCAGATAATACGACACGGTAATAAAGGCGACAATAAGATAAAACACGCTGTTTTTTCTGCCGCGGCCCAATGCACGTGCGGAAATACCGATAATTAAGAAGTGAATGAAGAAAACTACCGCAAAGGTCATTACAGTGATAACAAATGCAATTTCATACTGTTCCTTTGAAAATCCTTCAATAGCTTGATAGTAATCCGAGCGTTGAAGCATACAGATAAGAGAAAATTTTATCAGCATCCATAATCCGAAAGCGACAGAGCCGGTACCAAGCGTAATCAGGTTATTTTGCAATCGTCTGATTGTTGCGTCCATATGACATCACCCTTCTAAAAAGCAGCCAGTCTTTTTATGGCTTCACTTGGATTTTCCGCCTTGAAAACCGCGGTGCCCGCTACTGAAACGTCAACTCCCGCCTTTGCTGCCTCGGCAATCGTCGCGTCTCCGATGCCTCCGTCAGCTTCAATCAGAACATCAATTCCGCGCCGGGTGATCTCAGCCTTTATAGCCTCAACCTTGGGCATCATGTCAGCCATAAAGCTCTGTCCGCCGAAGCCAGGCTCAACTGTCATTACAAGAACCAGATCCAGCTTGTCGAGATAGGGGAAAACCGCTTCCGCAGGTGTTTTGGGCTTGAGCACAAGACCCGCCTTCAAGCCGCGGTTCTTGATTTTTTCGATTGTCTTGTCAATATCGGAATCGCTCTCTATGTGGAAGGTGATGATATCAGCGCCTGCGTCGGCGAAGTCGTCGATATATTTCAGCGGTTCGCTTATCATCAGATGAACGTCGAAGGGCTTGTCCGTAAACGGACGCACCCACTTTATAACGGGAGCGCCGAAGGTAAGGTTAGGGACAAAATGGCCGTCCATAACGTCAAGGTGCATCCAGTCCGCACCTGCCTTGTCCATGCGCGCGATTTCATCGCCCATTTTTGAAAAGTCGCAGGATAACAGCGACGGAGCAATAAGCATATAAACTTCTCCCTTCGTTTGTTACGGTTTTTGTATAGCGGGCGCTGCGATTGCCGCTACAGCCCAGAATAATGTGTAAATCAGCACCTCGAGCGAACCCATAACGCCGATATTCGCGTAAAGCGATAGGACTGAGGCAATGAGGATACCGAGTACGATAGCGATAAGCTGTATCATGATTGCCAGCGAAATATTGCTTTTGATCTTGACGCTGCCGGAAATTGCTCTTGCAAGCGACGCAGCCTTTCCGCCCGTGATGAGATAAGAGCGTGAGGTTTCCTCTGTTGATGTCTGCGCTTCCTTGAGCACATGACCGAGTCCAGTGGGCAGCACCTTGATGCTGCGATAGAAAAGACCGTAGAGCTTTGCGACGAGGTCGTCGGTGATATTGTAGTCGGTCGTGCGGATAAGGAAGCTGATGCCGTTAGCCTCAGCTCGCTGCAGTTCAGCCTGAAGCTCCTGGTCGGCGTGGTATATGGTGACGACCATGGCTACAAGTCTGCCCGCGCGTGATATATAGGTGATTTGTCTGCCCTTGGAGGTGTAACGTTCCTCATATTCGGGAGTAGGGGTCTCAACGCTGTACTTGTCCATGAGGTTGCGTGAGCCGACAAGAACGCGTTCGCCGTTGATCCAGCCGACAAGTCCAAGCTCGTCTTCGTAAAGCACCGACTCAACCTCGGGAAGCTGTTCGCCCGTTTCCGAGATAACCGAGTCAAACGCGTTTGCCAGCGGGTTCTGTGCCTCCTTGAGTACCGCGATACCACAGAGCAGGGACTCGTCAACATTGTAGTCCTCGTATGTTTTGATTCCCTCAAGCTCGATGCAGTCAGTGGGGAACAGCTCGTTCGCGTCAAGCATAATAGCGGTGCTGTCACAGAACTGTTTTATGGACGGATAGCCCGCGAGCATTGCGCCATATCCGAGAAGATTCTTGCACAGCCTTCTTACGGGGAAGTTAACTGCGAGGAGAGTGGAAACAGGAATCGCAAGCGCGGAAATAAGTGCCAGCGTATTGATCGCTCCTCCGAAGGAGAGCTTGACCACACCGTAAAGCAGGGCGATAACAAGAGCGACAACCGAGGTTATCGGCGCAAGCTTGGAGGCGAGATCCTCACTCGGGTCAGGAGCGTAGGAAATTTTCAGGAAATTCGCGGGAAAACCTGTCTGGTGCTGATAGGCGATAAGAGCTCTGTCCGCGGCAGTACCGCTGAGCATTTTGCCGGCGACGTACTCGTTGTTATAGATCTTAGCTGCGTATTTCTGTCCCTTTGAGGAAACGAAACGGAAGTTATCCTTGACGCGGAGCACCATAATCAGCTTGCCCAGATTGTTGGTGAATAATGCGAGCAGAACGACAACACAGTAGTAATTCACGCTGAAAACGGTCATGTCGCCGAGCGTGAAGAATGAAACTATGGTCTGCAGCACAGCCGCGACTGCGGCGACAGCGACAGCGGTGTCGGAGTTGCCCTTGAACCTGAGCAGAGGAGTAAGACCGCTCATTACCGCGACTCTGTTTACAAATACAGAGAAGCCTACAAGCAGGAAGTTAAATACGGCGTAGGCTGCAGGCGCTACGGGCACGGCTGAGATAATGGCGTCGGGGAATATCCTCGTTACAAATGTCATAACTATAGACAGCAGCGTAACAATGCCCATAATAAGCGTTCTTGAAAACAGCTTGCGGATATTGTGATTAAGCTCATAGAGAATGCTTTTTTCGTCGTCCTCGCCGGTATAATCCTCGATGGTTTTGGCTTTCTCGTGAGGAATATCATCGTCGTCCGATTCGTCCTTTGAAAAGAAGCCGACAACAGCCGAAAGGATTTTTTCTTTGGCTGAACGGTCGTCCTCTTCCTTTTCATCTTCCTCGATATCCGGCTTTGGCTCGGGACGGATAACGTGAGTGATGACCGACGGATTCTTGGAGCGTATATACTCCTCGTATTCGGTAGTGACAACCTCCGAGAAACGGCCTGCTTTTATGTTAAGCATGTCCTTAGGATCCTCGGGACGGTAGATCGGAACCTTTGCGACTACTCTCTCGAGCGGTTTTTCTGGTTTTTCCGGAGTCTCGGGCTCAGGTTTTTCCGGCTCCGAGGGTTCAGCAGGCTGTTCCTGCTGAACGTTTTTTTCTTCGGGCACCTCTATGTCGATTGAAGTGATGTTTTCGATCACGGGAGCCTCTTTAAATGTGTCAGCGGTGCTGAGCACTTCGCCTGAGAACTTGGTGTCCTCGGCGTACTCGGGGGTAAGCGTCACGATTTTTCCGGTTTCCTGAGGAGCTTCCTCCTCAGTCTCACGTTCGGCGTTTTCTATTGCCTCACGCTCGGCTTCCTCGGGAGTCTGAACCTTTTCGTCCGCGCCGTCCATGATCAGTTCAGCCTGTATTGTAGCCGCGTTTTTATCTCCGACGATCGTGTTGTTATTTTCTTCCTTGTCCAACTCAAGCGGATTTGCGTTTGTCAGGCGCGGTTTCATGTCTGCGTTGCTGAAAATATCCGCAATCTTTGGCTTTACGCGGTATTTCTGAGCGGTGCGCTTCATTTTTTCGCGGTCAGCCATCTCATGAGTTTCCGCGAGGATATTCTCGATCTCAAGCTCCTTGAGCAGCTGCTCCTGCTTTTCCGCGTCCTTATTAATATCTGACAAGGCATTCACATCCTTTCATTATCTGTCTTTCATAGCCTCATACATCAGAATGCCGGCGGCAACCGACGCGTTGAGGGAGTTGATCTTGCCCTTCATCGGAAGGGATACTATCACATCGCATTTTTCTCTGACGAGTCTTGAGATGCCCTTGCCCTCGTTGCCGATGACAATCGCGCATGGTTCCGAGAAATCGCACTTCCCGTAGTCGGTGCCGTTCATATCCGCGCCGAATACCCACACGCCGCGCTCTTTAAGCTCGTCGAGAGTGTTCGCTATGTTTGTGACTCTCGCCACGTTCATGTATTCAACAGCGCCGGCGCTTGCTTTGCCGACAGTGTAGCTCAGACCTGCGCTTCTGCGTTTGGGAACGATAACTCCGTGAACTCCCGCGCATTCGGCTGTGCGTATAATGGCGCCGAGGTTGTGCGGATCCTCCAGCTCGTCCAGCACAAGGATAAACGGAGCTTCCTCTTTTTCACGCGCCGCATTGAAAATATCATCAACCGTGCAGTAATCCTTTACTGCTGCAAAGGCGAGAATTCCCTGGTGAGTTGAGCCGCCGCTCAGGTAGTCGAGCTTGACCCGGTCGACTTCCTTGATCGGGATCTGCTTAGCCTTGGCTTTTGCGAGGATAGCGACTACAGCGCCGTTTTTTTCACCTTTCGCAACGAGGATTTTGTCAATCGGGCGGTTTCCGCGAATCGCCTCGCTGACGGGATTTCTGCCGGAAATAACGTCGGTTTTTACTTCGTTCTGTTTTTCGTTCATAGGCAACCCCTTGTCACATAATTATACATTTTAATATTATAACACAGTTTTCGGAAAAAGAATAGGGTTTTTGAAAAAAATTACCTCAGATAACAGTCGCCTAAGTCAAAATAATCGGGAATCAGACCGTAAAGCCCTGTTTTGCAGTCCGTAAATAGGATATTTTTAAGCGGAAAGGGCGTCAGACTGAAATAACAGGCGAGAAACAGGAATAATAAAAACACGCAGGGAGCAAAAAAACGGCTCAGATCAACACTTGAGTAAAAAACCATGAGCGATACAGCGGCGCTCAGAGAGAGAGAAAACAGACACATCGCCTTAAACGCCGCGCAGTCTGTTTCAAGACCGAATGAGCGCAGAATAAGCGAACCGAAGATCAGAACGGCAGCGAGAATATACAGTGAAAATGTTTTTGCCGCTGTGAGCCTGTGCAGGGACGGCTGCAGGCTGAGGGCTTCAAGTATTCCCCAGAGCAGATAGGAGAGAAGGATAGGTTTTATACACTCCCACGGACTGCTGTTAACCGAACCGAAAAGTACTCCTATAAGTCCTTTTCCGCTCAGTTCATACAGAAATCCCGCGAGAATGGAGTACAGAGAGCAGAACAAAATTCCGCCAAGCTCCATTTCTTTCAGATATTTTGCGCGCTCAGGGAACATTTTTACACCTCGTAACACTTGTAACAATATTGTATTATATTATTTTGGAATTAAAAGCCTCGGATAATAATTCCTGCGCGGAATATATACATTATGTATTATTCTTGTTTTTCAATAAAATGTGGATAACTCTGTGGAAAATGTGTAAACATACCCTTGAAGCAGGTTGAAAAACGACTGATTAGGACGGGAATCTTAAAAAGTCAATACCTTTCATACAATTCCACATAAAATTTTTCTTATATATCCCGTTCAAGAGAAACTACAAATAGTTATATTCCTGTGTCAATGGCATTTGGAGTCAAAAGAAATTACAGTTATATTTTAATAAAAAAACATCTTTACCGTCGCTGCGCTCATCACCAGTGCGGTAAAGTCGGCGGCAAGTGCTGCGGGCAGAGTATGACGGGTGTTTTTGATATTTACCGACCCGAAGTACATTGCCGTCGCGTAAAATGTTGTTTCGCTCGAGCCTGCAAGTACCGACGCGACTCTGCCCGCAAAGCTGTCGGGTCCGCAGTCCGTGAAAACGCTCAGCAGCAGCGCCGTAGCGCCGCTGCCCGACACCGGACGCAGCATAGCCATCGGCACTATCTCCGGCGGGAAGCCGAGCTTTTGAGCGGCGGGAGCGATAAGTGAGCAGATAACATCGACCGCACCGCTTGATTTCAGCAGGCTGACAGCGAACATCAATCCGATTATTGTAGGCGCGATATTATACAGAGTGCGTATTCCTTCCTTTGCTCCCGTCATAAACACATCCAAGACGCGAACCCGCCGAATCAGACCGAACAGAACTATCACGCAGGCAAAGACAGGCATCACAAGCTCCATGTTACAGCCTCCTTTTTCTCTTGTTAAGCCCGACGGCTATTGTCAGCGCAACTGAGAGCGCACAGGCGGAGCATATCCATACCGGAATAAGTATCTCAAACGGAGAATTGCTTCCGTAGCTCTGCCTGAGAGAGCCGAGCATTGTCGGGATAAGCTGCAATGAGGCTGTGTTCATTACGACAAAGACTATCATCTCGTCGCTCGCGGTGTCGCTGTGACCGTTCATAACGCTAAGCTCACGCATCGCCTTTAACCCAAGCGGTGTAGCGGTATTGCCAAGACCAAGCAGATTCGCGGTGATATTCATCGTAATGCTTCCGAAGGCGTCGCTGTCTTTATCGAGCCGCGGAAACAGGGGATGCAGCAGCGGAGAAAAAAATTTCGCAAAAAGCGCTGTCAGTCCGCTCTCCTGAGCGATCTTCATTATTCCCGACCATAAGGTCATAACTCCCGCCAGAGTCAGCAGAAGCTGAATTGTCTGAGCGCCGCTGTCTACTATTGCGGCGCTCAGCTTTTCGCCGTTCCCGAGAAAAATCGAGCATACCACGCTCAGGAGCACGATGCCGCTCCAGATGTAATTAAGCATATACGTTCACCAGACAACATAGTATTCTTTTCGCAATATATCAGCGCGAGATTCCTGTCGATAATTGACAGAAATGCCACTTTATGGTATTATTATGTACATAAGAGGATTATAATCATTTATGCAGTTATTCGGAGAAGGATTATGATTTTTACTAATTTCAGGGAAATAGATAAGCTCGGCAGAATCGTTATCTCCAAAGATATCAGAAAGCATCTGGGTATCGAGCCCGGAGACGTTCTGCAAATCAATACGGAGGGTGACAGTATTATCATAAAAAAAGCCGAGAAGAAGTGCGTCTTTTGCAACGGAGAAAAAGAACTGCGCGAGTTTGAGGGCAAGACCGTCTGTTCCGACTGTCTTGAACGCCTTCGCGCTCTATCCTAAGTATATAGGCGGTGGCAAAAAAATATGAAGCTTTATTTGTCAAATATTTCCGGTGTACAGCCGCGCCACAGGGATCTGCTTTCTCCCGAAAGGCTGAAAAAGGCTGACAGATATAAAATGCCCGGCGATAAAAAACGCTGTATCGCGGGCGGAGTTATGATAAGGCGCATTCTGGGGGATACTCGGATTACCGATAACGGCCGCGGTAAACCAGTGGCGGCGAACGGCACTGCTTTTAATCTCTCGCACAGCGGAGACTGGGTCTTGCTTGCAGTCGGCGAGGGAGAGGTCGGCTGCGATATTGAGTATCCAAAACTTGTCAGCTATGAAAAAATGGGCAGAATAGTGTTCACGGAGAACGAGCTGCGTCTTATAAAAGAAGCGCGCGATAAAATGGGTGAGTTTTTCAGACTCTGGACAAAAAAAGAAGCTCTGCTCAAGTGTATCGGCGATGGCTTTCACCGTCCGGCGAAGTCCGTTGACGTAAGCGGAAATAGTATTGCTGACGGGAACAGGGTATATTATCTAAAAACAATTGTGTTTTCGGACTACGTAATTTCCGTCTGCGCGGCGGATTCGGACTTTGAAATTGATATTGAGTTTATAGATTTGAGCAAAATGTAAAACGGCTGCCGATTTTTGGCAGCCGTTGTTTTATAAAATTATTTCCGCGATAACCGCGTTTGACACCAGAAAGCCCTTTGGAGTAAAGCAGGCATGACTTGAATCAACCTCCATTAAGCCCGCTTTCGCGAAAGTCATGATTTTTTTCATCTGAGCAGGGGAGAGAGGACGATATTTTTTCTCGAGCTCGCTGAAAACCAGCCCGCTTTTGAGCCTTAGGGACAGCATAATGAACTCGTCAATATCGCCGCCGTTTCCGTCGGGTATTATAATATTATCCTCAAACGCCTTCATATCCCGTCCGTAAAAGAACCGACTGCCGTCGAGTAAGGAATGCGCTGACGGCCCGATTCCTATATATTCGCCGCATTTCCAGTAGGCGGAATTGTGGCGGCTTTCATAGCCCGGAACGGCAAAATTAGATATCTCATACTGCTTATATCCGAGCTTGCCGAGATAATCGACGGCGGACAAATAGAGCTCAGCCTGCTTATCGTCGTCGGCGAGATCAAGCTGACCCTGAATGTCAAAAAACCTCGTGCCTTCCTCGATTTTCAGCAGGTAGCACGAGATGTGCTTCACGCCGCAGCTTTTACAGAAGTCAATCGATTCCTTAAGGCTATCAACTGTCTGGTGCGGAATTCCCATCATCAGATCGAGCGATAAGTTGTCTATTCCCGCAGCTTTTGCTCTTTGTGTTGTCACGAGCGCGTCATCGGCGGTGTGTATTCGTCCGAGAGCTTTCAGCTCGCGCTCAATTGCAGTCTGGAACCCGACGGAAACGCGGTTAAAGCCCGCGGTTCTGAGCTTTTCAAAATCAAGTGTTTTCCCGGTCTCAGGGTTGACCTCGACGGTGATCTCGGCTTCCGGCTCGACGGTGAAGAAATTTTTAATACAGTTAAGAATATCCGTCAGTCTGTCCGCGCCGAGCACACTCGGAGTTCCGCCGCCGAAATAAACGGTGGAAACTTTTTGGGGAGATTTATTGCTCCAATATTGAATTTTCTCTTTCAGAACGCGGACGTAGTTGTCATAATCGTTTTCCGCTGCCTTTCCGCTGAAAAAATCGCAGTACGGGCATTTGTTTTTGCAGAATGGGATGTGAATGTAGATACCTATTGACCCGGACATAAAACGATCTCCTTTTTAAAGTTTTTGAGACAGGAGCATTTCTGCCCCTGCCTCAAAAGTTGGAAGGTATATGAAAAGATAGGAATAATCTTTGGTACACTCTTATATTACAATATTTTAACTTTTTTGTCAAGTTTTTGTAGCGAAATATTTCAAAAAAATTTTTTTAACATAAATCCCGTAATTAATGTTGACATAAGGCGCATGAAAATTGTAAAATAATAAAGTTACAGAAAATTCCGAAAGGATTGAATTTATGAGCTCATACAGAGACGAAATCACAAAACGAAG
>NZ_JAHLQB010000022.1 GCF_018918205.1 Lachnoclostridium sp. MSJ-17
TGCTTGAACTCCTCGATCTGCTCGTCGGTTGCCATGTCGCACTTGTTGCCCGCAACGATCATCGGGCGCTGAGCAAGCTCGGGATTGAACTTCTCAAGCTCGGAATTGATTGTTTTGAAATCCTCGATAGGATCTCTGCCCTCACTGCCGGAAACATCTACGATATGAACGAGCATACGGCAGCGCTCGACGTGGCGCAGGAACTGATGACCGAGTCCCGTGCCCTGCCACGCGCCCTCGATAAGACCGGGAATATCAGCCATTACAAAGCTCGATCCCTCGCCCATCGAAACAACGCCGAGGACGGGAGTTATCGTTGTAAAATGATAGTTGCCTATTTCGGGCTTTGCCTGTGAAACGACAGATATCAAGGTGCTCTTTCCGACGTTCGGAAAACCGACAAGACCGACGTCCGCAAGCAGCTTGAGCTCGAGCACGACGTCGAATTCCTCTCCGGGCAGACCGGGCTTTGCGAAGCGCGGAACCTGACGGACAGGCGTCGCGAAATGCGGATTGCCCCAGCCGCCCTTTCCGCCCTTAGCGACGATATGCGGCTCGTTGTCGGAGATATCAGCCAAAATGCGGTTCGTGCTCTCCTCCCTGACGAGAGTGCCCATAGGCACACGGATAATCAGATCCTCGGCGTTCTTGCCGCGGCACCGTCCGCCTCTGCCGTTCTCGCCGCGCGGCGCGGTGTACTTGCGCTTGTAGCGGAAATCGGCAAGCGTACTGAGATTTGTGTCGGCAAGAAAAACGATATCGCCGCCTTTGCCGCCGTCGCCTCCGTCGGGACCGCCCGCAGCAACGTATTTTTCACGGTGAAACGCGACCGCTCCGTCGCCGCCGTCGCCCGCCTTGATTTTGATATGAGCTTTATCTACAAACATATTTTACCTCAAAAAATAAGCTCTCTCAAAATGCGCTTTTGAGAGAGCCGAGTAAGCTGCTATTACTGCTCAACAGGGTAAACGCTGGCGCGCTTTCTGTCCTTGCCGACGCGCTCGAATCTGAGAACGCCGTCAATCTTCGCAAACAGTGTATCGTCAGAGCCCTTGCCTACGTTGGCGCCGGGATGAATGTGGGTACCTCTCTGCTTTACGAGAATGTTGCCCGCGAGAACCTTCTGTCCGTCAGCGCGCTTTACACCGAGACGCTTGGACTCACTGTCACGTCCGTTCTTTGTAGAACCCATTCCCTTTTTGTGAGCGAATAACTGAATGTTTATCTTAAGCATTACCTTACACCTCCGAAATTTTAACTTTAATATAATCTTTGTTTTGCTCCGAAAGAGCGTTCAGGTGGAGCAGGAAGCCGTTGAGTATGATCTCAGCCGCTTTCGCGTCCTCCGGCGACAGACTGAGCTTCATCAATCCGTCATTTTCGGTAATATCAGCTTCTAAAAACTGAACATCGGTAATAGTGTTCACCGTCATATACGCCGCAGAGCTTACCGCCGCGCAGATGATATCTCTGCCCTGTTCGGAATAATCCGAATGACCCGATATCTCAAATCCGACGATCACCTTATCCGTTACCGTGAAGATCGCTTCAATCATTATGCCTCGATGGAAGTGATCTTGACCTGTGTGTAAGGCTGTCTGTGACCCTTAGCTCTCTTCTCGCCCTTCTTAGGCTTGTAGGTGGCCACTCTGATTTTCTTGCCCTTACCGTTCTTAAGAACCTCTGCGGTAACCTTTGCGCCCTCTACGAAGGGAGTGCCGACCTTAACGCCGTCGTCTGTGCCGACCGCTACTACGTCGAAGGTTACGGTGTCGTTTGCCTCGGCTTCAAGCTTCTCAATAAAGATTACCTCATCGTTGGTAACCTTGTACTGCTTGCCGCCTGTCTGAATTACTGCGTACATAGTTTCAATCCTTTACAATGGGCTCGCTACCTGTGGGTGCGTTATGTCTTGCGGGATAAGCGCACTTATACCCTACCCACAATATGCGGCTTATATACTATACCACAAAACAAGATGCATGTCAAGCGTGAAGTGAATTATTTTATATTATTCTGGAGCTTGCAGGCTTTGAGTGTATTTTTCATCAGGGTTGAGATAGTCATCGGACCTACTCCGCCGGGTACGGGTGTGATGAAGGAGCATTTTTCCTTGACGTTTTCAAAATCCACATCGCCGCAGAGCTTGCCGTTTTCGTCCCTGTCCATGCCGACGTCGATTACGACCGCGCCTTCCTTGACCATATCAGCCTTGACAAACTTCGGGATTCCTACTGCCGCGACAAGAATATCCGCGCGTCTGCAAACCTCAGCGAGATTTTTGGTGCGGCTGTGGCAGATCGTTACCGTGCCGTTCTCGTGGAGCAAAAGCATACCCATAGGCTTGCCGACGATGTTGCTCCTGCCGATCACGACGCACTCCTTTCCCTCGACAGTTATGTCATAGGAATGGAGCATTTCCATAACTCCCGCAGGTGTGCAGGGCAGAAAATCGTACTCTCCGAGCATGATTTTTCCTACGTTAACAGCGTGGAAGGCGTCGACGTCCTTTTTGGGGTCGATCGCCTCGATAACAGCCTTGTCGTCGAGATGCTTCGGCAGCGGAAGCTGTACGAGGATTCCGTTGATATCTTCTTTTTTATTGAGGGTATTTACAAGCTCGAGCAGCTCCTCCTGAGTGGTTTCCGCCGGCAGAGCGTACTCCTCGGACTTGAAGCCTACAACCTCGCAGGCTTTTTTCTTGTTGTTGACATACACTCTGGAGGCGGGATCGTCGCCGACGATCACAACCGCTAAGCCCGGGGTAATGTTATATTCGTTTTTCAGCTCAAGCGTCTGCTGTCTGACTCTTTCCTTTACCTCTGCCGATACCTTTTTGCCGTCTATAATCTGCATAGAATGGTTCCTCCTTGTGTCTGTTGATAATCAAAATTACGATTCCTGTTACAAATATCGCGAATGAAAGCACCTGCGATACCCTGATATCCATTCCGAAGATCGGGAAAGGCAGGTAAAGGCTGTCGGTTCGCAGTCCTTCAACGAACATGCGCTCAAAGCCGTACCACACGAGGTACATGAAGAATATATGTCCTGCGTAGCGCTGACGGTACTTGCTGTAAAGGTGCAGAAGCAGCGCGCCGAGCAGGCACCAGAGCGATTCGTAGAGAAAGCAGGGATGAACGGGCTGATTGAGAGTGCCCTCGCTCATCATCGCCCACGGAAGGTTGGTAACTGTGCCGTAAGCCTCCTGATTGAAGAAGTTGCCCCAGCGGCCCAGTCCCTGACCTATCAGAAAGCCGATCATCACAACGTCGAGAATGGGCAGAAATCTCATTTTCTGGACTTTCGCGACTACGAGTCCGCCGGCAAGCGCGCCGATGATACCGCCGTATATCGCCAAGCCGCCCTCGTGGATATAGAAAATTTCGATCGGGTGCGTGAAATAATAATCCCACTTAAAAATGCAGAAGTACAGTCTCGCGCCGATAATACCGGTGACAAGACCGACAAAGACGCAGTTCATCAGCTTGCTGAAATTGAGCTGAAAACGCGGAGCGGTCTTGTATGCGTAGAGAATTGCAAGCATAAGACCGGTCGCGATAATAAGTCCGTACCAGTAGACCTTGAACGAACCCAAAGCTATCGCCACACGGTTGATGTCAAACTCCCATCCGAGGTTTGGGAACTGAACGTGAAAACTCTCCATTTTACACCTCCGCTTCGGCGCTCTTTACCACCGAAAGGGTGCAGTTGCAGACGTCGAGCATTTCGGACAGCCTCTCGCTTATCTCCTCAAAGGTGGTGTCGGCGACCGCGTCTATATATTTGAAAAGCTCGTTGCCGCTGAAATGATAGCTCATAATAGTATTTGAAATCGAGCTGACGGAATTGAGCGAGGATACTATGTCGCCGTAAACTGACTTGCGGGCGATGTCAAAATCCTCTCTGTCAAGTCCCTCTGCTTTGACCTTTGAGATATACTGCTTGATCATCTCCGCAGCCTGTCCGGGAGCTCTCGACTCGCCGCCGAAGATAACGGCGCAGTACCCGGGCCCCTCAAACAGCTCGTAGCTGAATGTGTTGTTGATGAGGTTGTTGTCCATCAGCTCGCGGTAAAGCCTGCTCGTCGGTGAAGCGAGCATTGAGAGCAAAATATCCGTCTGGGCGAGCTTCTTTTCGTCGAGCGCTTCGGGCTTTTCCTTGAAGCCGAGATTGAAGGTAGGCATTAACACAGGAAAGCTCTGTTCAACATAGGGATTGACGATTTCGTATGGCTCGTCCTCGAAGTAATTTGTGATCTCATGCTTTTCGCAGGGCTTGAGCATCTTGTCGCAAATATCCATGACCTGCTCCACGGTAACGTTTCCCGAAACGCAGAGTGCCATATTGTGCAGGTTATAAAACGCGTTGTAGCAGTCGTAAAGCTTTTCGGCGGTGATTTCCGCGATGCTCTCCACAGTTCCCGCGATGTCTATTTTTACAGGGTGGGTGTGGTACATATTCTCAAGCATATTGAACATTACGCGCCAGTCCGGTGAATCGTCGTACATCTTGATTTCCTGACCGATGATGCCCTGTTCCTTCTGAACGGTCTGCGGAGTGAAATATGGGTCGCGGACAAAGTCGAGAAGTATCTCAAGGCTCTCGTCAAAACGGTCGGTGCAGGAGAACAGATAGCAGGTCTTTTCAAAGCTTGTATAAGCGTTTGCGCTCGCTCCTGTTTCGGCATAGCGAGTAAAGGCGTCGCCTTCCTCGCTCTCAAAAAGCTTATGCTCGAGGTAGTGAGCGATTCCGTCGGGTACCTTTATTTTCTCGCCGCCGTCAACGGAGAAACAATTGTTTATGCTGCCGTAATTGGTTCCGATGATAGCATAGGCAGACTTGTAGCCCTCCTTGGGATAAACATAAACCGTCAGACCCGAGCTGTGCTGTATTTTATAGTAGCTGTCGCCCGCTCTTGCGGACTTGATTTCCGTCATGTTCATGCTGTCACCTCCTGATTTGTCAGTACATATACCGTGTCAAGCTGCAGCTTGTTGGCAGCCGCGACGATTTCTTCCCTTGTGACCGCGTTTATCTTCTCGCATGCCTCCTCAATCGACTTGAAGCCGTCCTGCAAGAGCTGTGAGGAGTACCACGCTTCTATGCCGCTGACGGTATCGTTGGAGGACTGGTACACGTTTATCATCGCCATTTTTGTTGAGTCGATTTCAAAGTCGGAGATAACTCCGTTTTTCATATCTTCGATTTCCTTGAGTATACCCTGCTCGAGCTTTTCGATGTTCTCGGTTTCCACTCCGCTGTCAATAACAACAATGCCCTTGTGCTTGTCGTAACGAGCCGCGCAGTAGTAACACAGGCTCTGCTTTTCGCGGACGTTGCAGAACAGCTTCGAGGTCGCAGTTCCTCCGAGAACCGCGCACATAAGTGCGGTAGCAGTGATCTCCTTCTCGGGAACGGCGACTCCGGCGCGGAAGCCCATGACGAGCTTTGCCTGTGAGACATCCACGGTTTCGGTCTCGCGCTTCACCTCGCCCGCTTGACGTATTACCTCGGTGTGAAGCTTCGCGGGGTTGCGGTTCATCTTTGCAAAGGTCTCGGTAAACACCTTAACAGCCTTGTCTGGCGCGCTGTCACCGATATACATGATCTCGATCACAGCGGTTCTGAGCAGGTTCTGCCATACGAGGTAAAGCGACTGAGCCGTCGCCGACTTTATTTTTTCCACGGTGCCGTAACGCTTTACGCCGAATACCTCGTCTGAGCACATGATCTCAATCATACGGTCGTTTGCGTATATGCGCTTCTCGTTGTACTCGGAATCTATCACGTCGAGGAGCTGTCTGCGCTCCTGTTCTACCTCCTCGGAAACAAAGGCGCTGTCCTTTACGTTCGGTTCAAAAATCACGCCGCATAAAAGCGCCGAAAGCTCGGCGGCAACGCTGTCGCCGTCCAGGGCGTAGCGGTCGTCAAGTCCCGAAGCGGACACGGAAATGACCTGGTTCTCGCCTACCTTTGTTGTCGACACGCTCAGCTCGGCTCCGTAAAGAGAGCTGAGCTTGCGGCTGAGTGCGGTAAAATCGGGATATGCCTTGCAGGAACGCGAGAGAACACCCGCGAGCAGGGCGTTTTCCGAGGCAGTTTCGGCGCTCAGAGGCACAAAAAGATTAGCGGAAAGCTTCATCGTTTTAAAACGGCTGTCTCTGACGCTGTTAAAATAAACTCCTTCGGCTATATTCAGTCTGTTAATGGAACTCATCTTATCAACTCCAATTTTTTATTTATAGATTAGTATACCATATTTTTATCGCTAATAAAAGGTTTTTTCCAAAAAAATACACCGACAGGCAATAATGTCTGTCGGTGGAAAAATATATCAGCTTCCGTTAACGGCGCTGCTGAAAATCATCTCTGAGTTTTTCATTAACCGCGCAAGAACGTCCTCGCCGCATTTATCTGAAATTGTTTTCAGAGCCTCAGTGTAATCCTCCGGGGTATTGTGGGTGAACGAATGCGCATCCGAACCCAGAATATCGATATAACCCTTGGATATATACTTCAACAGCTTGCGTTTTCTGAAAAACGGAGCCTTTGAAACGTAGTTTTTGATATTTGTCTGAATAAAAATACCCATATCCTGCAACTCTTCGATAGCACCGGGATTGTCGATCAGATAATCATAACGCTCGACATGAGGAATAACAGGGATCAGTCCGTGATTGTGCATCAACGCTTCAAGATGCTGCATCGTGCGGTCGGTAAAAGTGGAGTTGTAGCCGAATTCGGTCAGTATGTACTTTGACTTGCCGTAGGTAAGTCCGGACAAATCATCGCTGTTAAAGAGATAATGCGTCACATACACCTCTGTGCCGAGAACTATATTGACGTCCGCGGGTATTTCGGGCTTGAAGCGCTCAAACGCCTCCTGACGTGAAAAGAGAAAATCTTCAACACTCATCTCGTGCGTATAAAAATGAGGGGTCAGACAAATATTGCGTACTCCCTGCTTTTTCAGGCAATCAATCAGAGCAAGACTGTCCTCAACGGTTTTGGCTCCGTCATCAAAGGCAGGCAGAATATGCGAATGCATATCATAAAGCTGCATAAAACGTCTCCTTTACAGCTGCGCGCAGACAAGGTCTCCCATCTCTTCGCAGCTTACCTTGTTAAATCCTTCTTCGTAAATGTCGGGAGTACGGCTGGTTTCGAGAACCTTTGCCACAGCCGCCTCAATTGCCTGAGCAGCCTCAGGCTGTGCGAGAGAATAGCGGAGCATCATCGCTACAGACAGGATCGTCGCAAGAGGATTCGCGATACCCTTGCCGGCAATGTCGGGAGCAGAGCCGTGGATAGGCTCGTACAGACCAAGCTTGCCGCCGGAAAGACTTGCCGACGCGAGCATGCCGATCGAGCCGGCGATCATCGAAGCCTCGTCGGAGAGAATGTCGCCGAAGATATTTGAGGTGACGATCACGTCAAACTGCTTGGGATTGCGGACAAGCTGCATTGCGCAGTTGTCAACATACATATGGTTGAGCTCAACCTCGGGATAGTCCTTTGAAACATTGATTACGGTCTGTCTCCAAAGACGCGAGGACTCGAGGACGTTTGCCTTGTCTACACTGGTGAGCTTTTTGTTTCTCTTCATAGCCATATCGAATGCGACTCTTGCAATACGCTCTACCTCGGCTACGGAATACTTTTCGGTATCCCACGCGGAGCTGTCGTCTCTGCCGCGCTCGCCGAAGTAAATGCCGCCCGTGAGCTCGCGGACGATCATGATATCCATGTTGTCGCCGATTATCTCGTCCTTGATAGGAGATGCGCTCTTGAGAGGTCCAAAGATAACGGAGGGACGGAGATTCGCGAAAAGTCCGAGAGCGCCGCGGATTCCGAGAAGTCCTGCCTCAGGACGGTTATTGCCGGGCTGGTTGTCCCACTTGGAACCTCCTACAGCACCCAAAATTACGGAATCGGAAGCCTTGCACTTGGCTACGGTTTCCTCGGGAAGCGGAACGCCGGTTGCGTCAATCGCACAGCCGCCGAGCAAAGCCTCGTCGTACTCAACGGTGAAGCTGAATTTCTCCGCCGCCTTGTCAAGCACCTTGACAGCCTGATTTACGATTTCGGGGCCGATTCCGTCGCCCTTCAATAATGTGATTTTATAATTCTGCATATTAAAAAACTCCTTTTGGTTATAATCTGATTATTCTTCGTCCTCGATCACGGGAACGCGGCTGAAAACCTCGGCGACCTTGTCGCGCTGCCATAGCATCGGGGTTATGCGTATTGAATAACCGCAGCCGTTGTCCATCGTCCACTCAAAGGGCTTCGCCTGGGGCAGTCCGTAAACCGCGAGCAGAGTCATGATAACGCCGCCGTGAGTAACGATAACGCTGTCGGTCGTGCCGGTTTTCATCAGGCCCTCGACAATGCTCTCAAACATCCTGCATATACGGCGGATAAAATCGGCGTTGCTCTCACCATGAGGCGGCGCCGCCTCGCTGTCGCCGGCAAGCCACTTCTCAAAATCGGGGTCGTCCCTTAATTCCTCGGCGGTCTTGCCCTCCCATTCGCCGAAATTGCATTCGCGAAGATTGGCGATCGAAAGCGGACTGAGCTCGGGATAAAGAATCTGACAGGTTTCGGTGCAGCGCTTCAGCGGACTTGTGAACACTACCTTTGTATACGGATAGCGGCACTCACGCTCAAGCCTTCGCAGCTCTTCCCTGCCCTTGTCCGAGAGCGGTACGTCGGTGGAGCCGATATACTTACCCGAGAGGGTCTCGTCAACCGCGCCGTGGCGGATAAAGTGGATAACATAGGATTTCATATTATTCTCCCGTGCAGCGTAAAAAATATTTACAAATCGTCAATTATAGGTTATACTATATGTATAAACACAGTGACAATCTATAACTAGTTTATTATACTATCAAATGAAACGGAGTGTCAAGACTTGAACAGCGATTTTCCGAGAATTATCACATTTTTGCGCAAAGAACGCGGGCTTAGCCAAAAGCAGGTCGCGTCTGATCTGGGTATTTCACAGGCTCTGCTCTCGCATTACGAGAAGGGAATCCGCGAGTGCGGGCTGGATTTTCTGGTAAAAACCGCGGAGTATTACGATGTTTCGACCGACTACCTGCTCGGGCGGACAGTTCAGCGCAAGCCTGCCTCCGTCAGCGCCGACGACTTTCCCGACGCGGATGAGATCGGACACATGAAGGGCAATATGATAAATCAGGTCAATAAAAAGCTGATCACTAACACCGCGGCGGTTATTTTCGACCTGCTCGCCCAGCTCGGCGAAAAGCGCCTCACAAACGCCGTGAGCAACTACCTGATGTGCGCTGAATACCAGGTTTTCCGCACGATCTACTGCGCCGACAAGAGCAATACACAGACCATGTTTTCGCTTGACAGGAACCGCTATAAAAATCTGACCTCGGCTTCCATGCTCCTCGACCTCGAGCTGATCGACGCGGTGATCGAGCGCAACAAGCTCTCGCTGGCGCTCTCGCCCGACATCATTTCAAGCTACTTTGACAAGGGCGCTTCATCGTTGTTTAACCTGATACAGTTTTCCGAGAGGAACGTGCGAAAGACCGTAAGCTCGAATTAGTGAACATGCCGTCCGATATACGGGCGGCAGTTCTTTTTTAAAGGGATGAACCGGGCTGCCGAAACGACAACCCGGTTCAAGGAGATGTTTATGAAAAATAAGTCGTTAGCATAATTCTTTTTCAGAAATATCAAAACTGCGGTCTTTGCTGATTATTTCCGTTTGGAGGCTGCATGCCGTTTGGGTTATCTCCGTTCGGAGGCTGCATATCTCCTCCGCGCATTCCGCCCATTCCGCCGCCCATACGGCTGCCGCCGTTTGTGTAGCTCTCGGAATCCATTGTGATTTCCGCCGCAGCCGAACCGCCGCTTATCTTGCCGCTGTCCGCAAAGCCGTTGCTGTCAGCTCCATCGACAGTGCCGCCGACGATGATCTTATAGCTCTCACCCTTCCTGATCGAAGGTGTGGAAACAACAACGTTGTTAAACTGCTTGGTTGAATTTATCGATGCGAGGACGTTGCCTTCGCTGTCGGTAAGAGCAACGGATGTATCAGCCGCCTGAGAGTCTATATCGGTCATGATCGAGCACTGTCCGTTCGCTGTCAGCGATTCAGCCATGCCGCTGCTGCCGATCGCGATGATTGTGCCGCCCGTTACCTCGCAGGAGGAACCTGAGTCGAGCGCGCCGTTTCCGTCGTTTGACGGGCCGTTTACGAGAATCGTTCCGCCGCATATCTTGAGAACGCCGTTGGAATCGAGTCCGTCGCCGTCCGCGTCAACGTAGACATATCCGCCGTTGATTGTGAGAACCTTGCTCGAATCGGAGTCGAACATGCCCTGGCGCTCTGTACCGTTGTTGCCGCCCGCGGCGTTGAAGCCGTCATCGGAGGACTTGACGGAAATCTTGCCGTCGTTTACGGTGATCTCGCCGCTCTCTATGCCTTCATAGCTCTTGGTGATATCAATAGTGCCGCTGTTTACGGTCAGAGTCGTGTCGGAGTGGAGTCCGTCGTCGCCGGAGCTGATTCTTAGCTCACCGCCGTCGACTGAGAGTGAATTATTCGAATGAAGCGCGTCGTCCGAGGAATTGATATCTATTGTGCTGCCGTTTATCTTGATCGCGTCAGCCGCTTTAAGACCCTTGGCGCTGTCGGTATCGGTCGAATCGGAATTTGACGAGAACATATTCATTCTTCCGCCGCGCATGAAGTTTTCTTCCGTGTGAGTTTTTCCGCTGTCAGAGCCGCCGCCCGTTGTGATATTCAGCTCGCCGCCGTCAACTCTGAGGAGTGAGCTTGCCTGAACCGCGTCGTTTTCTGATTTAAGCGTTAGCTTGCCGCTCTGAATATATACAAAGCCCTTTGTCGCCGTATCCTCAGTATTGGTGGAACGGATCGCGTCGCTGCCCGCTTCCACGGTGAGGTCGGTATCCTTGATCTTCAGGCTGTCCTTACCTTCAACGCCTGTCGAAGCAGACTTTACACTCACTGTGCCGCCCGCTAATACGAGGTCGTCTTTGCTGATGATTCCGTGTTTGTAATTGCCGTTTACAGTCAGCTTTCCGCTGCCGTTGATGCTCAGATCCTCCTTGCTGAAAATCGCCGCGTCAACGTTTGTTTCGCCCACTGTTTCACTGTAGCTGCCTGAGTCGGAAACAGCGTTCTCTGTACCGTCGGCAAGTGTGATGAACACCTTGTCGGCGCTCTTGACGACGAACGGAGAGCCGCTTGAGCTGAGGTCTATCCCTTTGAACACGACCTGAACCTTGGCGTTTTCGTCCGCATCAATAACGATTTTGCCGTCCTTGCAGCTGCCGGATACGATATATGTTCCCTCGGCTTTGATTGTTACGGTCGTTCCGCTGACCTCAGCCGAGCCCGTTGAGGACTCAGCCGAGGTATCGGTGAAGGTTATCTTTGCAGCGGCGCTTTCATCGTAGGAGGAATCTGCGTCGCGTTTTGAAAAGCTGAGGTCGTATTCTCCGTCCTTGATATCGTCGGAAGCCGCCGCGTTCTGATCTGCGTTCGCTTCCGCGACTGTTGCTTGTGAAGCATTACCGCCCTGAGTATTGCAGGCGGTGAATGACGCTATGAGCATTGCGCCGATGATCGCGCAAAATAGTCTTTTTTTCATCTTGGATCTCCTGATTTCATAAACATCTAAAAATATTTTTACAGCCTTGCTTCCTCGATTGCGGGCATCATGACCGCGATTTCAAGGTTGCCGTTGCGGCAGCGGAGCTCGTCGATAAACTTCTGAACGTCGTCCTCGTGAACCAGCTCAATGCGGTAGATCAGCTTGTAAAGGCTGCCCATGTTTGAGGTCTTGACGGAAAGGAGCTTCGCATTGTGGGTGTATTCCTCAAAGAGGTCGTCAAACTCGTGAGCGTAGTTGAGATCCTCGGGAACTGTGATTTTAAGGTCGCGTACAAGGTCGTCCTTCTCTTTGATGTGTACAACGGAGGCGATCACCATTACTATGCAGATAATCACTACGAAGCAAATTGCCAGTCCGATGTAGCCCATAGCGGTCGCGAGACCGGTTGCCATTGCGAGGAAAATACTTACGATCTCCTTCGCGGAACCCGCAACGCTTCTGAATCTTACGAGTGAGAACGCGCCCATTACCGCTACGCCTGTGCCTACGCTGCCGTTGACTAGCATTATTACCGTCTGGACGATCGCCGGGATAAGGAACAGCGCCAGCAAGAAGCTCTTGCTCTGCTTTGCCTTAAAGCTTGCGGTGAAGGCGATTAATGCTCCGAGCACCAGAGAAACCGCCGTGCATATGAGGTAGATGTCGGGTGTAAATGTTTCTGAATAAATAGCTGAAAAAATCTGATTAAGCACAGTTGGTTCCTCCCATCATTTGATTTCTTTCTGTGACGATTCTGTAGGCTGTTCCGTATTTCGAGAACGAGCCGGGGAATATTTTGAGTTCATTGAGCGCTGATGTCAGCCATAACGGCATGGTGTTGAGCGATTTGATTTCCATTATGCAAAGGTTAGGCTGCAAAATCTTTTCACCGTAGCTTCCCTTGGCGAGGTCAAGGTTCTCGGTGCGGAAGCGGACGTTTTTGTCAAATGTAATTCTGAGCTCATGGTCGGTCTTGCTGTAAAACGCCGTTCTGTCGTAACCGATGAACATTCTCGGTCTGAGGTTGCGGTAGCGGTTCATCGTGTAGTCGATCTCACGCATGATCTGCGACTCGTTGGGCATCTCGTCGTTAAGAAAATATGCCATCGCGTCGGAATATTTAAGGGTCTGCCTTCTCTTGTACACGACGCCTCTGAACTTTTTCTTGAGCTCGAGAAAAACATTGCTGTCGCGCTTCGGTGTGGAGTAGCTGCGGAGCCTGAGCTTTTCCTTGTAAACCGGCTTATCCATGGAATTTCGGATAAGGAGAAAATCATCGGTGTCGAAATAAAGGCTGCATACCGTGCTCTCGCCGTACTCGTCGGGCTTGATGTAGGAGCTGATGAGCCTCAGAAGCTCCTCGCGCTGCTTGAGCGTGATGATATATTTAATCTCTGTTCTTTCAAAGATAGTCTGAACTTTCATGATGTTTGCCTCCCTTTTGTTTAGCTTGACTAAAGGATAACCCCCGAACCTTAAAAAACACTTAAATGTTTTAAGTTTTTTATTTGTAACTATTCAGCACCCCACCCCAAAAACCTGATTGGTCTGACCTGATAAAACCATCTTAACCGCGTGATAAGAATCAAACCCGTTTTTGCGGGCGGTGCTGATGAATGACATTAAA